>NZ_JASCPM010000004.1:0-188346 GCF_029960215.1 Pseudomonas sp. PS01301
GCGGCTCGCGCCGCTGCTACAGCAGTACCGCGATCCCTGTAGCAGCGGCGCAAGCCGCGTCGGCGGACAAGGTGATCTGTCTGATACCCCGCGGTGAAGCCTGACGCGGCTCGCGCCGCTGCTACAGAAGTACCGCACCCCTGTAGCAGCGGCGCAAGCCGCGTCGGCGTAACATGCAGGGCCCAAGGCACATCGCGACAAACCAAAATACTTCTTTCCTCCTATTGAGGAACACAGAAAGTAGTTGTACGATGACGTACGACATCAGCCAGCCATGGCTGCTTGGTTGTTCAATTTTCCATGCGACCCAGGGTGTTCAAACAATGAATCCACAAGAACTAAAGTCCATCCTCAATCACGGCTTGCTGTCTTTCCCGGTAACCGACTTCACTGCCCAAGGCGACTTCCACCGCGAGGGCTATATCAAGCGTCTGGAATGGCTTGCCCCTTATGGCGCCAGCGCGCTGTTCGCTGCCGGCGGTACCGGTGAGTTCTTCTCCCTCGCTGCCAGCGAATACTCGCAAGTGATCAAGACTGCGGTCGACACCTGCGCCACCAGCGTGCCTATCCTCGCTGGAGTTGGCGGTTCCACTCGCCAGGCCATTGAATACGCACAGGAAGCCGAGCGCCTGGGTGCCAAGGGTCTGTTGCTGCTGCCGCACTACCTGACCGAAGCCAGCCAGGACGGCGTTGCCGCCCACGTCGAAGCCGTGTGCAAATCGGTCAACATCGGCGTCATCGTCTACAACCGCAACGTCTGCCGTCTGAACGCACCGCTGCTGGAGCGTCTGGCCGAAACCTGCCCGAACCTGATCGGCTACAAGGATGGCCTGGGCGATATCGAGTTGATGGTGTCGATCCGTCGCCGCCTGGGCGATCGCTTCAGCTACCTGGGTGGCCTGCCGACCGCCGAAGTCTACGCTGCTGCCTACAAGGCGCTGGGCGTGCCGGTCTATTCGTCCGCCGTGTTCAACTTCATCCCCAAGACCGCGATGGACTTCTACCACGCGATCGCCGCTGACGATCACGTCACCGTAGGCAAGTTGATCGACGACTTCTTCCTGCCTTACCTGGACATCCGCAACCGCAAGTCGGGCTATGCCGTCAGTATCGTCAAGGCTGGCGCCAAGATCGCAGGCTACGACGCAGGTCCGGTGCGCACCCCGCTGACCGACCTGACCGGTGAAGAGTATGAAATGCTCGCTGCGCTGATGGACAAGATGGGTCCGCAGTAAGCTTCGGAACCGCGGTGCGGCTTTCGCGGCCGCTGACCGCTCCTACGGCGATCTTGCAGGTGCTGGGGATCTCTGTGGGAGCGGGGCGGGCCCGCCAAAGGGCTGCTGCATACACACGCTTTGCCAGAATTTCCCCGCCTCATTCCCCTATCCTCGCTATCATTGTCGTCTGACTCCAGGCAACAGGTTCCCCCGGCATGCTGGCCCTATTTCTGCAGACTCTGAACGTGACCGCTCCGGTGTTCGCCATGCTGTTTTTGGGCTATGGGCTGAAGCGGATCGAGTGGATCAACGACAACTTCATCAAGACCGCCTCGGCCTTGGTGTTCAACGTCTGCATGCCGTCCTTGCTGTTCCTGGGCATCTACCACGCCGACCTGCGCTCGGCGCTCAAGCCCGGCTTGCTGGTGTATTTCGTGGTGGCCACGGTGGGCAGCTTCGCCATCGCCTGGTGGATCGCCACCAAGCGTTGTCCCGAGGTCGATCGCGGCGTCTTCACCCAAGGCGCGTTCCGCGGCAACAACGGCGTCATCGGCCTGGCCCTGGCCGGCAGCATGTATGGTGACTACGGCATCTCTCTGGGCTCGATCCTCGCGGGCCTGGTGATCGTGCTCTACAACTCCTTGTCCGTCGTGGTGCTGGCGATCTACAGCCCCAACATCAAGTCCGACCCCTTGAGCATCTGCAAGAGCATCCTGGTCAACCCGCTGATCATCAGCGTGGTCACGGCCGTGCCCTTCGCCTGGCTGCAGGTGCCCATCCCCAACTGGATCCTGACCTCTGCCGATTACGTCGCGCAGATGAGCCTGCCGCTGGCACTGATCTGCATTGGCGGCACCCTGTCACTGGCCGCCTTGCGCAGCAGTGGTTCGGTGGCCTTGAGCGCCAGCGCGGTGAAAATGATCCTGCTGCCGATCGTCGGTACATTCGGTGCCTGGCTGTTGGGCTTTCGCGGGGCGGAACTGGGCATTCTGTTCCTGTATATTGGCGCTCCTTCGGCCTCGGTCGGTTATGTCATGGTGCGGGCCAGCGGCGGCAACTATTCGCTCGCCGCCGCCATCATCGTGATCACCACCCTGGCGGCGGCCATCACCACCAATATCGGAATTTTCCTGTTGCAGTGGGGCGGCTGGATCTAGACGCTGCTTGCCCACCGGCAAGCATTTACCCGCTAAGGAACCGCAATGGATGATCAATCCACCCCCGAAGGTCTGCATCGGGGTCTGAAAAACAGGCATATCCAGCTCATTGCCCTGGGCGGCGCCATCGGCACCGGCCTGTTTCTGGGCATTGCCCAGACCATCGGTATGGCCGGCCCTTCGGTGATCCTGGGCTACGCCATCGGCGGCCTCATCGCTTTCTTCATCATGCGTCAACTCGGTGAGATGGTCGTCGAGGAACCGGTCACCGGGACCTTCAGCCATTTCGCCAACCGCTACTGGAGTGGCCTGGCCGGCTTCATGTCCGGCTGGAACTACTGGGTGCTGTACGTGCTGGTGGGCATGGCCGAGCTGACCGCCGTGGGCATCTACATCAAGTACTGGTGGCCGGACGTGCCCACCTGGGCCTCGGCCGCGGTGTTCTTCGTGCTGATCAACGCGATCAACATGTTCCAGGTGAAGATCTATGGAGAGATGGAGTTCTGGTTCTCGTTGATCAAGGTGGCGGCCATCGTCAGCATGATCGGCTTCGGCGCCTGGATGCTGGCCACCGGCAATGGCGGGCCCGATGCCAGCGTCGCCAACCTCTGGCAATACGGCGGCTTCTTCCCCAACGGCATCGGGGGCCTGACCTTGGCCATGGCGGTGATCATGTTCTCCTTCGGCGGTTTGGAACTGGTCGGCATCACCGCCGCCGAAGCTGATGATCCCAAGCGCAGCATACCCAAGGCCACCAACCAGGTGATCTACCGCATCCTGCTGTTCTACGTGGGTGCCTTGACCATCCTGCTGTCGCTGTACCCGTGGCAAAAAGTAGTCGAGGGCGGCAGTCCATTCGTGATGATCTTTCACGCGCTGGACAGCAACGTAGTGGCCACCGTACTCAATGTGGTGGTGCTGACCGCAGCGCTGTCGGTCTACAACAGCTGCGTCTACTGCAACAGCCGCATGTTGTTCGGCCTGGCGGTGCAGGGTGACGCACCCAAGACCTTGCTCAAGGTCAACCGTCGTGGCGTGCCCATGAAAGCACTGGGGATTTCCGCGCTGGCAACCGGCTTGAGCGTGCTCATCAACTACCTGATGCCGGGCGAGGCGTTTGGCTTGCTGATGGCGCTGGCCGTGTCTGCGCTGGTCATCAACTGGGGCATCATCAGTATCACGCACTTGAAGTTCCGCAAGGCCATGCGCGCCAACGGTCATGCAACGTTCTTTCCGAGCTGGGGTTACCCGATCACCAACTGGGTATGCCTGGCGTTCCTGGCAGCGATTCTGGTGATCATGTACATGACCCCAGGCATCCGCATTTCGGTGTTGTTGATTCCCGTATGGCTCGGGGTACTGGCCGTGGCCTGGATGTTCAAGAAGCGTCAGGGGTAGGTCGCGTCGTTCAGTGCTGTCGACGCCAGGCGCGCAGGGTGCCCCAGAGTACCACTGCCGCCAGTACCGGCAGCACGTAGAACAGCATCAGCTCTTCCAGTCTCGCCGCCAGCGGCATGCCCGTGGTGAAGGTCACTACATGCAGGCCATAGGCAGCGTAGAGCCCCAGCAGCACCAGCCCCTCGACCCGTGTGACGCGGTATCCCGAGTAGAACAGGGGCAGGCACAGCAGCGTGACGCCCAGCATGACCGGCAGGTCGAAATCCAGCGCATTGGGCGAAACGCTCAAGGGCGCTGGCGCCAGCACGGCGGTCAGGCCAAGC
This sequence comes from Pseudomonas sp. PS01301, assembly GCF_029960215.1. NCBI lineage: Bacteria > Pseudomonadati > Pseudomonadota > Gammaproteobacteria > Pseudomonadales > Pseudomonadaceae > Pseudomonas > Pseudomonas sp. PS01301. The sequence continues at coordinate 4,096 of NZ_JASCPM010000004.1, forward strand.
ACGCCGAGCAGGTTGAACAGGTTGCTGCCGATCACGTTACCCACCGCAATCTCACGGTGACCGCGCAACGCGGCCACGAGCGAGGTGGCCAATTCCGGAAGAGAGGTGCCGACGGCCACGATGGTCAATCCGATCACCCGATCCGACAGGCCGAAATCGGTGGCCAGTTCCAGCGCCGCTTCCAGTAACCAGTGGCTTCCGGCGACCAACAGCAGCAGACCGCCGAGCATCATGCCCAGGCACTTGAGCCAGGGGGCGGTGCCCTGTGGCGTCGCCACCCGGCCCGGATGCCGCGACTGGCGCCATAGCACGCCCAGGTAGCAGACCAGGCCCAAGAGCAGGATGCCGCCTTCCAGGCGCCCCAGTTGCTCGTTCAAGGCCAGTCCGAATACCAGCGCACTGGCGCCGATCAGCAACGGGATATCGAGCCGCAGCAGTTGCCGGGACACCCGCAACGGAATGATCAGCGCGGATAACCCCAGGGTCACCAGCAAGCTGAAGATGTTGCTGCCCACCAAGCTGCCCACGGCGATGTCGGGCGTACCGACGAACGTCGCCTGCAGGCTGACCGCCAGCTGCGGCGCACTGCTGCCCAGCGCCACAACGCCCAGGCCCACCACCAGTGGCCTGACCTTCAGCGCAGCCGCCAGGCGCACGGCGCCGCGCACCAGCCATTCGGCCCCGGCAATCAGCAGCAACAGCCCTGCGAACAATTGCAGCAAGGTGGGTCCGGGCAAGGTGGCGAGATTGAAAATGACGGCGGCTCCGAGTCAGTCTTGCAGGGTTTGCACGCGCACGCGAGCGGTGCCGCTGCGCAACATGCCCAGTTTTTCAGCGGCGCCTTTGGACACATCGATCAAGCGCCCGCGTGACTGAGGACCACGGTCGTTGATCCGCACGATGACGTTGCGCTGGTTGGCCAGGTTGGTCACCACCACTCGCGTGCCGAACGGTAGCTGGCGGTGGGCCGCGGTCAGGCCGTGCTGATCGAAGCGTTCGCCACTGGCCGTGCGAGCGCCATGGTGGCGCGCGCCGTAATAGGAGGCGACCCCGTCACGGTCGTAACCGCGGGGGTCGATGATGCCGTTCTGGCTGGCGCAACCGGCCAACAACGCAATCGCGCCGGCACAAACGGCATGACGCCCAAATGAACAAACCCCCCGTAGCAGCGGCGCAAGCCGCGTCGGCGGTATCCACGGTCCACAGGATTCACTGCTTCGGGGCCGGACGCGGCTTGCGCCGCGGCTACAGGGGGTGCGCTGTTGCATCAGCCGGCCAGCTTGCTCTTGAGCAGCTCGTTGACCTGCTGCGGGTTGGCCTTGCCCTTGGACGCTTTCATGGCCTGGCCGACGAAGAAGCCGAACATCTTGCCGCGTTTGGCCTCGTCTGCCGCACGGTACTGTTCGACCTGCTCGGCGTTGGCGGCCAACACTTCGTCCAGCACCTTCTCGATGGCACCGCTGTCGGTGACCTGCTTCAGGCCGCGCGCCTCGATGATCTGGTCGGCATCGCCTTCACCATTGGCCATGGCTTCGAAGACCATCTTGGCGATCTTGCCGGAGATGGTGTTGTCCTTGATGCGCTGCAGCATGCCGCCCAGTTGCGCCGCGCTGACCGGCGATTCCTCGATTTCCACGCCCTGCTTGTTCAGCAGGCTGCCCAGCTCGACCATGACCCAGTTGGCGGCCAGCTTGGCATCACCGCAGCTGCCCACGACCTGCTCGAAGAAGTCCGCCTGCTCGCGGCTCGAAGCCAGCACGCTGGCGTCGTATGCAGACAGACCGAACTCACGCTGGAAGCGCTCGCGCTTGGCCGGCGGCAACTCGGGCAGGGTCGCCCGGGTGGTTTCCAGGAACGAATCCTCGATCACCACCGGCAGCAGGTCCGGATCGGGGAAGTAACGGTAGTCGTTGGCTTCCTCCTTGCTGCGCATGGCCCGTGTCTCGTCCTTGTTCGGATCGTACAGGCGGGTTTGCTGAACGACCTTGCCACCGTCCTCGATCAGCTCGATCTGGCGCGCGATCTCGCTGTTGATGGCGCGTTCGATGAAGCGGAACGAGTTGACGTTCTTGATCTCGCAGCGGGTGCCGAACTCGACCTGGCCCTTGGGCCGGATCGAGACGTTGCAGTCGCAGCGCAGCGAGCCTTCGGCCATGTTGCCGTCACAGATGCCCAGGTAGCGGACCAGCGCATGGATCGCCTTGACGTAGGCCACGGCTTCCTTGGCGCTGCGCATGTCGGGCTCGGACACGATTTCCAGCAGCGGCGTGCCAGCTCGGTTGAGGTCGATACCGGTGCTGCCGCTGAAGTCCTCGTGCAGGCTCTTGCCGGCGTCCTCTTCCAGGTGCGCGCGGGTCACGCCGATGCGCTTGACCGTGCCGTCTTCCAAGGTGATGTCCAGGTGGCCCTTGCCGACGATCGGCAGCTCCATCTGGCTGATCTGGTAGCCCTTGGGCAGATCGGGGTAGAAGTAGTTCTTGCGCGCGAACACGTTGTGCTGGCCGATCTCGGCATCGATGGCCAGCCCGAACATCACGGCCATGCGCACGGCTTCCTGGTTGAGTACCGGCAGCACGCCGGGCATGCCCAGGTCGACCAGGCTGGCCTGGGTGTTCGGCTCGGAACCGAAGGTGGTGGAACTGCCGGAGAAAATCTTCGACTGGGTGGCGAGCTGGGTATGAATCTCCAGCCCGATCACGACTTCCCATTGCATGATGTTTCTCCTTAGAAGCCTTCAGGCGCGCGAGTGTGCCAGTCGGTGACTTGCTGGTACTGGTGCGCCACGTTGAGCAGGCGGCCTTCCTGGAAGTAAGGGGCCAGCAGTTGCACGCCGACCGGCAGACCATCGACGAAACCGGCCGGCATCGACAGGCCGGGCAGGCCGGCCAGGTTGGCGGTGATCGTGTAGATGTCTTCCAGGTAGGCGGCCACCGGATCGGCGTTCTTGGCCCCCAGTTTCCAGGCCGGGTTCGGCGTGGTCGGGCTGAGGATCATGTCGACGTCTTCGAAGGCGGCCATGAAATCGTTCTTGATCAGACGGCGAATCTTCTGCGCCTGCAGGTAATAGGCATCGTAGTAGCCGGCCGACAGGGCATAGGCACCGACCATGATGCGACGCTGCACTTCCGCGCCGAAGCCTTCGGCGCGCGAGCGCTTGTACAGATCGGTCAGATCCTTGGGGTTCTCGCAGCGGTAGCCGAAGCGCACGCCATCGAAGCGCGACAAATTCGAGGACGCTTCGGCCGGCGCGATCACGTAGTAGGCGGCGATCGCCTGCTGCATGTTTGGCAGGCTGATGTGCTTGATCACCGCGCCGAGTTTTTCCAGCGCCTGGATGCTGGCCTGTACCCGTTCGGCGATGCGCGGGTCGAGGCCGGCACCGAAGTATTCCTTCGGCACGCCGATGCGCAGACCCTGCAGGGAGTCGCCCAGGGTGGCGCTGTAGTCCGGAACCGGCTCATCGATACTGGTGGAGTCCTGCGGATCGAAGCCCGCCATGCCTTGCAGGAGCAGGGCGCAGTCTTCGGCGTTGCGCGCCAGCACGCCGGCCTGATCGAGGCTGGAGGCGTAGGCGATCATGCCCCAGCGCGACACCCGGCCGTAGGTCGGTTTGATGCCGGTGAGATTGGTGAAGGCGGCGGGTTGGCGAATCGAGCCGCCGGTGTCGGTACCTGTGGCCACTGGCAGCAGACGCGCGGCCACGGCCGCAGCCGAACCGCCCGACGAGCCGCCGGGCACATGCGCCAGGTTCCAGGGGTTCTTCACCGCGCCGTAGTGGCTGTTCTCGTTGGCCGAGCCCATGGCGAATTCGTCCATGTTCAGCTTGCCCAGTGTGACCGCGCCGGCCGCATTGAGCTTGGCCACCACGGTGGCGTCGTAGGGCGCCTCGAAGTTGTCCAGCATCCTGGACCCGCAGCTGGTGCGGATGCCTTGGGTGCAGAACAGATCCTTGTGGGCCAGCGGCACGCCCAGCAGGGCACCGCTTTCACCGTTGGCGCGGCGCACATCGGCGGCCTGTGCCTGGGCAATGGCGTGCTCGGGGGTGACGGTGATGAAGCTGTTGAGCTGCGGGTCCAGCTGGGCGATGCGCGCCAGCAGGGTGCGGGTCAACTCTTCGGCGGAAAATTTCTTGTCGGCGAGTCCGCGGGCGATCTCGGCCAGTGTCAGTTGATGCATGGCAGGCTCTTTTCCCTTTACTCGATGACTTTCGGAACCAGGTACAGGCCATTCTCGACCGCCGGCGCAACGGCCTGGTAGGCGTCGCGCTGGTTGCGTTCGGTCACCTGATCGGCGCGCAGCCGCTGGCTGGCTTCCAGTGGGTGGGCCAGGGGTTCGATGCCGCGGGTGTCGACCGCTTGCATCTGGTCGACCAGGCCCAGAATGCTGTTCAGTGCTTCGATGGTGCGTGGCAGATCGGCGTCATTCAGGCCCAGACGAGCCAGGTGAGCGATCTTTTCCACGTCGCAGCGTTCAAGCGCCATGGGGGTCTCCGGTGGAAAATGAAATACGGCAGAGCCGTGGTTTTGGGGAACACAATCGCACTTCTGCGGTCATATGGCCGCGATCGAGTGCAGGCGTGCCCGGAAAAACAGCCAATTTAACATATTGGCGCCTTGCCCAAAATCCCCGCCGTTGTTAGAGTTTGCCGCACTTTTTTACCCACGCGTTGCCTAGGGTCCTTTTCCCATGTTCAAGAAACTGCGTGGCATGTTTTCCAGCGATCTTTCCATCGACCTGGGCACTGCCAACACCCTTATTTACGTGCGTGAGCGCGGTATCGTTCTGAATGAGCCATCGGTTGTGGCCATTCGGACCCACGGTAATCAGAAAAGTGTCGTTGCGGTCGGTACCGAAGCCAAGCGCATGCTCGGTCGTACCCCCGGCAACATCGCCGCCATTCGCCCCATGAAGGACGGCGTCATCGCCGACTTCAGCGTCTGCGAAAAGATGCTGCAATATTTCATCAACAAGGTGCACGAAAACAGCTTCCTGCAGCCCAGCCCGCGCGTGCTGATCTGTGTGCCTTGCAAGTCCACCCAGGTGGAGCGTCGTGCCATCCGTGAATCGGCGCTCGGCGCCGGTGCCCGCGAAGTGTTCCTGATCGAAGAGCCCATGGCAGCCGCCATCGGTGCAGGTTTGCCGGTCGAGGAAGCACGCGGCTCGATGGTCGTCGACATTGGCGGTGGTACCACCGAAATCGCCCTGATCTCGCTCAATGGCGTGGTCTACGCCGAGTCCGTCCGCGTGGGCGGCGACCGCTTCGACGAAGCCATCGTCACCTACGTGCGTCGCAACTACGGCAGCCTGATCGGCGAATCCACCGCCGAGCGCATCAAGCAGGAAATCGGCACCGCCTACCCGGGCGGCGAAGTGCGTGAAGTCGACGTGCGCGGCCGCAACCTGGCCGAGGGCGTGCCACGCGCCTTCACCCTGAACTCCAACGAAGTGCTGGAGGCTCTGCAGGAGTCCCTGGCCACGATCGTGCAGGCGGTCAAGAGCGCGCTGGAGCAGTCGCCTCCGGAGTTGGCCTCGGACATCGCCGAGCGCGGCCTGGTGCTGACCGGTGGTGGCGCGCTGCTGCGCGACCTCGACAAGCTGCTGGCCCAGGAAACCGGCCTGCCGGTGATCGTCGCCGAAGACCCGCTCACGTGCGTGGCTCGTGGTGGCGGTCGTGCCCTGGAAATGATGGACAAGCACACCATGGATCTGCTCTCCAGCGAGTAACTTCGCGGGAAAGATTCCTGGGGTCGTTTACAGGTAGCGTCTTCGATGCTACCTGTATGCGTCCTGTACTTTCGATCCGGGCCGGTTTGCCGTCACATGAATGACCACATGAACATTTGCCTGGGAGGAGCGGCTTATTAAACCGCTTTTCACCAAGGGCCCCTCACTGGGCGTGCGCCTTTTGGTGCTGGTCGTGCTGTCGGTCGCGCTGATGGTGGTCGACGCGCGCTTCACCGTGCTCAAGCCCGTGCGCAGCGAAATGTCGCTGGTGCTGATGCGTGCCTATTGGGTCACCGATCTGCCCCAGCGGCTCTATGAAGGCGTTGCCAGCCAGTTTGGCAGCCGCACCGAGTTGCTGGCCGAAAACGAGAAACTCAAGACCGAAGCCCTGTTGTTGCAGGGTCGCCTGCAAAAGCTGGCGGCGCTGACCGAACAGAACGTGCGCCTGCGCGAGTTGCTCAACTCCTCGGCGCTGGTGAACGAAAAGGTCGAGGTCGCCGAACTGATCGGCATGGACCCGAACCCGTTCACCCATCGCATCCTGATCAACAAGGGCGAACGCGACGGCGTGGTGCTCGGCCAGCCGGTGCTCGACGCACGCGGCCTGATGGGGCAGGTGGTCGAACTGATGCCCTACACCTCGCGCGTGCTGCTGCTCACCGACACCACCCACAGCATCCCGGTGCAGGTCAACCGCAACGGCCTACGCGCCATCGCCAGCGGCACGGGGAATCCCGAACGCCTGGAACTGCGCCATGTGGCCGATACCGCCGACATCAAGGAAGGCGACCTGCTGGTCAGCTCGGGCCTGGGGCAGCGTTTCCCGGCCGGGTATCCGGTGGCCACGGTCAAGGAAGTTATCCACGATTCCGGCCAGCCGTTCGCCATCGTTCGCGCCGTGCCGACCGCCGCCCTGAACCGCAGCCGCTATCTGTTGCTGGTGTTCAGCGACAGCCGGTCACCGGAGCAGCGCGCCACCGAGGCCGCGCAGGCTCAGGAAGCCGCCGATCGCCAAGGCGCGGCACCCGAAGCCAGCACTCCGACGACGCCAACCACGGCGCCGGCTGCCGCTGCACCCGCATCTGCCACACCCGCGCACAGCACAGCACCGGCCGCCACCCCCGCGCACACGACCCCGGCGACGCCTTCGCGGTCCGTGCCGGCTACAACACGGGAGAGGCAATAATGGTAGGTACTCGCTCGCGCAATGGCTGGGTCATCTGGGTGACCTTCGTTGTCGGCCTGTTGCTCTGCGTGTCGCCGATGCCGCAGTTCATGGAAGTATTGCGGCCGCTGTGGCTGGCCCTGCTGCTGGCCTACTGGACGCTCTCGGTACCGCACAAGGTGGGCATGACCACCGCCTGGGTCCTGGGGCTGGCGCAGGACGTGCTGTTCGGCACGCTGCTTGGGCAGAATGCGCTCATCCTCAGCCTCATCACCTTTCTCATCCTGTCCCTGGCCCAGCGCATGCGCATCTTCCCGATGTGGCAGCAGAGCTTGGTCATCCTCGTGGTCTTCGGCCTGGCGCAGTTGGTCCAGCTGTGGCTGAGCGCCTTGACCGGCAACCGTCAACCTACCTTGGCCCTGCTGCTGCCTGCGCTGATGAGCGCTTTGCTCTGGCCGTGGGTCAGCTATCTGCTGCGCGGCTTGCGCAAGCGCCTGGGCATCAACTGACGGGCCCGTGCGCGGCCCGACGCGGAGACGCCTCGCATGTCTACCCTGTACCTGGCTTCCAGCTCGCCGCGACGGCGTGAACTGCTGACACAGATCGGCGTCCCGTTCACCGTGGTCAAGGCACCCATCGACGAAACCCCGCAGGCCGGTGAAGGCAGCTTTGCCTACGTACAACGCATGGCCGAAGAAAAGGCTCGCGCCGGCTGGGAGTCGCTGCCGCAGCCAGGCAGCGGTCATGTGCTGGGCGCAGATACGGCGGTCATCGCTCAAGGCCGCATTCTCGGCAAGCCGCGTGACGAGGCCGATGCCTTGGCGATACTGGCGTTGTTGTCCGGCAGCACTCACGAGGTGATCACCACTGTGGCGCTGTTCGACGGTGCGCGCATGGACACCTGCACCGCGTCGGCGCGGGTCACCTTCCGCCCTATTGACGAGGCAGAGGCCCGTGCCTATTGGGCCAGCGGCGAGCCAGCGGACAAGGCGGGCGGTTATGGCATTCAGGGTCTGGGTGCAATATTCGTAGAAAAGCTCGAAGGCAGTTATTCTGCCGTCGTCGGTCTGGGTTTGTTCGAAACCGCGGCGCTGCTGCAACGCAACGGCATCGCCTGCTGGCAAGCGTCCTGAGAAGGGCCTTGCGGGCGCGTCATCGCCACTACAATAAAGACACCAGGAACGAGACCCAGCCATGAGCGAAGAAATTCTGATCAACATCACGCCGATGGAATCGCGCGTGGCCGTGGTGGAAAACGGTGTCCTGCAAGAGGTGCATGTCGAGCGCACCCAGCGTCGCGGCATCGTCGGCAATATCTACAAGGGCAAGGTCGTGCGCGTGCTGCCCGGCATGCAGGCCGCCTTCATCGACATCGGCCTGGACCGCGCCGCGTTCATCCATGCCTCGGAAATCTCCCTGCGCGAAGGCTCGAGCCTGGAAACCATCAGCGCCTTGGTCCATGAAGGACAAAGCCTGGTGGTGCAGGTCACCAAGGACCCGATCGGTTCCAAGGGCGCACGCCTGACCACCCAGCTGTCGATCCCTTCGCGCTACCTGGTGTACATGCCGCGCACCCGGCACGTCGGTATTTCCCTGAAGATCGAAGACGAGAGCGAGCGCGAACGCCTGAAGAAGGTGGTGGCCGACTGCGTCGAGAAAGAAGGTATTCAGGAAGTCGGCGGGTTCATCCTGCGCACCGCTGCCGACGGCGCCGGTGCCGAGGAAATCCTCATGGACATCCGCTATCTGCGCCGTCTGTGGGACCAGATCAATGCGCAGATCCAGACCGTCGGCGCCCCGACTGAAATCTACGAAGACCTGGGCCTGGCACTGCGCACCCTGCGCGACCTGGTCAACCCGAAGATCGAGAAGATCCGCATCGACTCCCGGGAAACCTTCCAGAAGACCACCCAGTTCGTTGCCGAGCTGATGCCCGAAATCGCCGACCGCCTGGAGCATTACCCCGGCGAGCGCCCGATCTTCGATCTGTACGGTGTGGAAGACGAGATCCAGCGTGCCCTGGACCGCAAGGTGCCGCTCAAGTCCGGCGGCTATCTGGTGGTGGACCCGGCCGAGGCGATGACCACCATCGACGTCAACACCGGCGCTTTCGTCGGTCACCGCAACCTCGAAGAAACCATCTTCAAGACCAATCTGGAAGCGGCCACCGCCATTGCCCGGCAACTGCGCCTGCGCAACATCGGCGGGATCATCATCATCGACTTCATCGACATGGAAGATGAGGAGCATCAGCGTCAGGTTCTGCGTACCCTCGAGAAGCAGCTGGAGCGCGATCACGCCAAGACCAACATCATTGGCATCACCGAACTGGGTCTGGTGCAGATGACCCGCAAGCGCACCCGGGAAAGCCTCGAGCAGGTGCTGTGCGAGCCCTGCATTTGCTGCCAGGGCCGCGGCAAGCTGAAAACCCCCGAGACAGTGTGTTACGAGATTTTTCGCGAGATCCTGCGTGAGGCCCGTGCCTATCAGGCCGAAGGCTATCGTGTGCTGGCCAATCAGAAAGTGGTCGACCGTCTGCTCGACGAAGAATCCGGCAATGTGGCCGAACTGGAAGCGTTCATCGGACGAACCATTCGCTTCCAGGTCGAGTCCATGTATTCCCAGGAACAATATGATGTGGTGCTGCTCTGAAACGGCCAGTGGAACGATTCTCGACCTGTAGGGCTGACGCGGTACATTGCCGGAGCGTGCCTGCATGGTCCGTGTGAGTGCTGCGCTCGGGGGCTTGATCCGTTGGGCCCTGGCACTGTGCGCCGTGCTGCTGGTGTTGCTGGCGCTCTATGTCAGCCTGGGTCGGCAGTTGATTCCGTTGGTGGCCGAGTACGATGCTCAGATCGAGGCGCGTGCCAGCGAGGCGCTGGGCATGCCGGTGCGCATCGGCAGCCTGGAAGGCCGTTGGAACCGTCTGGCGCCAGTGCTGCTGATTCATGATGTGCAGGTGGGCGAGGGCAGCAACGCGCTGCGCCTGGATCAGGTCAAGGTGGTGCCTGACTTGTGGGGCAGCCTGTTGGCGCGTGCGGTGCGCATTGCCCATCTCGAGCTGGGCGGCGTGCAGCTCAGCGCCGTCGAGGACGCCACGGGCAAGTGGTCGGTCAAGGGCGTGCCCCAGCAACCGGATCAGGCCTTCGACGTGCAGCGCACGTTGCAGCAGATGCAACAGGTCGAGCAGTTGTCGGTGCTCGACAGCCAACTGACCCTGCAACCCTTCGAGCATGATCCACTGACCCTCACCTATGTCGGCCTGAGTCTGCGCACCGCTGACGAGCGCCAGCGTCTGGACCTGCGCCTGCACCTGCCCGACGGTCAGCCGCTGGCGCTGAACGTCGAGGCTCAGGTGCGCGCCGAACACTGGCGCGACGGCCGCGCCCAGGCCTACGCGAATCTGCCGCAGAGCGACTGGGCAAAGTGGCTGCCACGCCGCTATACCCAGGGTTGGCAGCTTGACCAGTTCAAGGCGGGGGGCGAGGTTTGGGTGGACTGGGCAGACGCCAATGTCCAGCGAGCCGTGGTTCAACTCGATGCGCCGGCGTTCAAGGGCGCTTATGGCGACCACAAGCCGTATACCATCGCCGATCTCACGCTGAAGGCGTGGATGCAGCGCAACACCGACGGTTTCGACGTGAACCTGGGAACCCTCGCCATGACGCTGGACGGCAAGCCATGGCAAAGCCATCTGGCGCTGCAGCAGCGCGCGGCAACGCCGTCGAGTCAGGAGCAGTGGCGTGTGCAGGCCGATCGCCTCGACCTGACCCCGATCACGCCACTGCTCGACGCGCTGGCACCCCTGCCCAAACAGGTGGCGGCCATCGTCAACGGCCTGAACTTCACCGGCGTGGTGCGCAACCTTTCCCTCGACGTTCGTCCCAAGGCCACGGGTGCCGAGCGCCTGAGCTACGCCGCCAATCTGGAGAATGTCGGCTTCGATGCCTACTACGGTGCTCCAGCAGCAGACAATGTCAGTGGCAGTTTGATTGGCGACATCGGCCAAGGCGAACTGCGCCTGGACAGCGACAAGTTCATGCTGCACCTGAGTCCCATCTTCGAAAAACCTTGGCATTACCTCAAGGCTAACGCCCGGCTGAACTTCAAGCTCGACGATCACGCTTTCACCTTGATCGCGCCGGCTATTCGTGTGCTGGGCGAGGAGGCCAAGATCGCGGCCGATTTCCTCATTCGCCTGCCGTTGCATCACGAGGCCGAGCCCTACATGGACCTGCGGGTTGGCCTGGTCGACGGCGATGGCGCCTACACCAGCAAATACCTGCCCAAGGTGCTCAGCCCGTCGGTCGACCAGTGGCTGCGCACGGCGATCAAACGCGGCGCGGTCGACCAGGGTTACTTCCAGTACCAAGGCTCGCTGGCCAGTGCAGCCGAGGCCCATTCGCGCAGCATCACCCTGTTTTTCAAGGTCCATGACGTGACCCTGGCCTTCCAGCCCGGCTGGCCGGAGGCGCGCAAGGTCGCAGGCAATGTCTACATCCAGGACGGCGACGTGCGCATCCTGGCTGACCGTGGGCAGATTCTCGACACCAAGGTCAGCGACGTTGCGGTCAGCGTGCCCCACGTGCCGGTCGGTCAGGACAGCCACTTGTTCGTGAATGGCAATTTCGACGGCGGCCTGGCTGACGGGTTGAAGATCCTGCAGACCGCTCCGATCGGTACCGCCGACATCTTCGCTGGCTGGCAAGGCGAGGGCCCGCTCAAGGGCAAGCTGGAACTCGACATCCCGCTGGTCAAGGGGCACGAGCCCAAGGTGGTGGTCGACTTCAGTACCCGTGCGGCGCGCCTGAAGATCAAGTCGCCCGAGCTTGCGCTGAGTCAACTGGGCGGGACATTCCGTTTCGACTTTGACAAGGGCCTGAGTGGCGAGGGCGTCACGGCCCAGGCCTTCGATCAGCCGGTGAAGGCGCAGATCATGGCCGAGGGCAAGCCGGGCGCGCCATTGACGCGCATCGTCGCCGACAGCCAGATCCCGGTGAAACGCCTGGTCGACTGGTTGCAGGTCAAGCAGGCCGTGCCGGCGTCCGGCGATATCGCCTACCAGTTGCAGCTCAAACTGGGCAGCGACAGCCAGCTTCGCGTCGACTCCGACCTCAAGGGCGTCGACATCGACTTGCCCGCACCCTTTGGCAAAGCGCGTTCCGTGGCCCGTCCCACGGCCTTCGTGATGAACCTGCAAGGCCGTGAGCGTCGCTTCGACGTCACCTACGCCGACATCGCCAGCTTCGCCTACGCCGCGCCGCCCAACGACCTGGCCAGCGGCCGCGGCGAATTGCTGGTCGGCGCCGGCACGCCGCAGCTTCCTGCGACCCAGGGCCTGCGGGTGCGTGGCGCGTTGCCGACCCTGGACCTGGAGCCGTGGCAGCAGCAGGCCGAGAACTACACGGGCGGCAATCCGAGTGGCACCGCCAGCCAGGTCATCAATGCCGTCGACTTGCAGATCGGCACGCTCAAGGGGTTCAGCCAGCAACTCGATCAGGCGCGGGTACAGCTCAACCGCAGCCCCGGCGCCTGGCACCTCGCTGTGGCCAGCCAGCAAATCACTGGCAGGGTCGATGTACCCGATGGCAAGGCGACCCCGATCAATGTCGACCTTGACACCGTGCGCTTGCCGCCGGTCGATCCGAACGCGGTCAAGGCTGACAATCCGGTCGAGTCGCCTGATCCCCTGGCCAATGTCGATCCGCGCAAGATACCGGCGGTCAATGTCAGGATTCGCCAGCTGTTGCAGGGTTCGGAACTGGTCGGCAGTTGGTCGTTGAAGCTGCGCCCGACCGCCCGTGGTGTCGCCCTCAACGACCTCGACCTGGGGCTCAAGGGCTTGATGCTGCAAGGTGCGGCGACCTGGGAAGGCGCGCCGGGAGCTTCCAGCACCTGGTTCCGCGGACGGCTGCAGGGCAAGAACCTGGCCGACGTGCTCCAGGCCTGGAAATTCGCGCCCACCGTGACCAGCGAGTCGTTCCATCTGGATGCCGACGGCCGCTGGCCCGGTTCGCCGGCCTGGGTGGGACTCAAGCGTTTTTCCGGCAACCTGGACGCCACCCTGCGTGACGGCCAGTTCGTCGAAGTCGAAGGCGGTGCGCAGGCCCTGCGCGTGTTCGGTCTGCTCAACTTCAATGCGATCGGTCGCCGTCTGCGCCTGGATTTCTCCGATGTGCTGGGCAAGGGTTTGAGCTACGATCGAGTCAAGGGCCTGCTGGTGGCCAGCGAAGGGGTGTACGTGACGAGAACCCCGATCACCCTGCGCGGCCCCAGTACCGACATCGATCTGGACGGTACCCTGGACATGGTCCGCGACGGCGTCAACGCCAAGGTGCAGGTCGCCTTGCCGATCACCAACAGCCTGCCGCTGGCTGCGGTTCTGGTGGGCGCGCCGGTGGTCGGCGGCGCCCTGTTCGTGGTGAACAAGCTGCTCGGCGACCGCGTGGCGCGCTTTGCCAGTGTGCAGTATCGCATCGAGGGTTCGTGGAAGGATCCGCAGATGACCCTGGTCAAGCCTTTCGGTGGCTGAAGGGGCGGTAGCCTTGGCTGTGTATCGGACGGCTGGGCCAGGCCGGGTATTGAAAACGTGTCGGGGCGGACGCATGTAGTGTTCATCCGTCACCGACACCCGCATCGCGCGCATCGCCTCAGGCGACTCGCGAGCATCCGTTTGCGCAGACCGCCTCGCGGCCTGCGAGCACCTACTGACGCAGCGCCGCTAAGCGAACTGCGAGCATCTATCCCGCAGCGCGCGACGCGCCCTGCGAACAGCGCGGAGTAAATATGAGCCAGATGTTATCCACCGTCAGCGACCACCTGCTGGCCCCCGGCGGCCTCACGCTCGACAGCCTGCAATCGGTGCTGGGCGAGTTGGCCGGCCCGGGCATCGACGCGGCCGACCTGTATTTCCAGGGTCAGATTTCCGAGTCTTGGGCGCTGGAAGACGGCATCGTCAAGGAAGGCAGTTTCAACCTCGACCAAGGCGTGGGCGTACGCGCCCAGTCCGGGGAAAAAACCGGCTTCGCCTACAGCAACGCGATCACCCAGGATGCGCTGGTGCAGGCCGCGCGCGCGGCGCGCTCGATCTCCCGCGCCGGCCAGAATGGCCGCGTGCAGGCCTTCAGCAGTCCGGTGGTCAGCCAGCTGTACGGTCCGGACAACCCACTGGAAGTGCTTACCCGCGCCGAAAAGGTCGACCTGCTCAAGCGTGTCGACGCCGCCACCCGTGCACTGGACCCCCGTATCCAGCAAGTCACCGTGAGCATGGCCGGGGTCTGGGAAAGAATTCTGGTCGCGGCCGCTGATGGCAGCCTGGCGGCGGACGTGCGGCCACTGGTGCGTTTTAACGTCAGTGTCATCGTCGAGCACAACGGTCGTCGCGAGCGCGGTGGCCATGGCGGTGGTGGACGTACCGACTACCGTTATTTCCTCGCCGAAGACCGCGCCATGGGCTATGCCCGCGAGGCGCTGCGCCAGGCTCTGGTCAACGTCGAAGCGGTGGCGGCACCGGCAGGCACCATGCCCGTGGTGATGGGCGCCGGCTGGTCTGGGGTGTTGCTGCACGAGGCGGTCGGGCATGGTCTGGAAGGCGACTTCAACCGCAAGGGCAGTTCGGCCTACAGCGGTCGCGTCGGTGAGAAGGTGGCATCGAGCCTGTGCACCATCGTCGACGATGGCACGCTGGCCGGGCGTCGCGGCTCGCTGAGCGTCGATGACGAAGGTACGCCGACCCAGTGCACCACCTTGATCGAAAACGGCGTGCTCAAGGGCTACATGCAGGACAAACTCAATGCGCGGTTGATGGGCGTCGCCGCCACCGGCAACGGTCGCCGCGAATCCTATGCGCACCTGCCCATGCCGCGCATGACCAACACCTACATGCTGGCGGGCGAGAGCGATCCGGCCGAGATCATCGCTTCGGTGAAGAAAGGCATCTACTGCGCCAACCTTGGCGGCGGACAGGTGGATATCACCAGCGGCAAGTTCGTCTTCTCGACCAGCGAAGCCTACCTGATCGAAGACGGCAAGATCACCACGCCAGTCAAGGGCGCGACGTTGATCGGCAATGGTCCGGAAGCGATGAGCAAGGTGTCGATGGTCGGCAACGACCTGGCACTGGACAGTGGCGTGGGCACCTGTGGCAAGGACGGCCAGTCGGTACCGGTCGGTGTCGGTCAGCCCACCTTGAAGATCGATGCGATCACGGTGGGCGGAACCGGCGCCTGATGCGGGTGACGGGCAAGCCGGATGGCCTGCCCGCGGGCCTGTCAGCGCAGGCCGCGTTGGGTTTCGTCCAGCTCGCGGATGTATTTGAAGATCTTGCGCGTGGTGGCGGGCGGCTTGTTGTGAGCCGTCTCGTGCTGGGCCTGGCGGACCAGGTTGCGCAGGTGTTGGCGGTCGGTTTCCGGGTACTCGGCGAAGAACGCCTCCAGCACCTGGTCCGGGCCTGCTACCAATCGATCGCGCCAACGCTCCAGGTTGTGGAAACGTTCGTTGTACTGCCGGGTGGAGGCGTCCAGTTGATCGAGCAGCACCAGAATCGCCTCGATGTCCTGGTCGCGCATCAGCTTGCCGATGAACTGGATGTGACGTTTGCGCGCGATATGCGCCGTGTGCTTGGAGGCGTCGCCCAGTGCCCGCCGCAGAGCGTCGGTCAGGGGCAGGCGATCGAGCATGTCCGGCTTGAGCGTGGTGAGCCGCTCGCCCAGATCGGTCAGCGCATGCAGTTCGCGCTTGACCTGAGTTTTGCTTTTTCCCTCGTCGAGGGAGTCGTCGTAAGAATCAACCATGGGGGCCGTCCGCAAATAAACGCCGCCATGATAACCAGTCGGGGGCCGCTTGTCTGGCCCGGCCGTAGATCGGCCCGCGCCGAAACCCGAATTTGAGTGGAGAACACCATGAACGCACCCCAGAGCGTCGGCCCGCAGGCACTGCCCGTCCTGCAGGAGCAAGTGCAGCAGATCATCGACGAAGCCAAACGCCAGGGCGCCAGTGCCTGTGAAGTGGCGGTTTCGTTGGAACAGGGCCTGTCCACGTCGGTGCGTCAGCGCGAGGTGGAAACTGTCGAGTTCAACCGCGACCAGGGCTTTGGCATCACGCTGTACGTTGGCCAGCGCAAGGGCTCGGCCAGCACTTCGGCCAGCGGTTCACAGGCCATTCGCGAAACCGTCGCCGCGGCGCTGGCGATCGCCAAGCACACCTCCGAAGATGAAAGTTCGGGCCTGGCCGACGCCGCCCTGATGGCGCGCGAGCAGCCGGACTTCGACCTTTACCACGCCTGGGACATCACGCCCGAGCAGGCCATCGAAAAGGCCCTGGCCTGCGAAGCGGCCGCCTTCGATGCCGAACCCCTGATCAAGAACGCCGACGGCACCACGCTCAACACCCACCAGGGCTGCCGCGTGTACGGCAACAGCCATGGTTTCATCGGCGGCTATGCGTCGACCCGGCACAGCCTCAGCTGCGTAATGATCGCCGAAGCCAACGGGCAGATGCAGCGTGACTACTGGTACGACGTCAATCGTCAGGGCGAATTGCTCGCCGATCCTGTTGCCATCGGCCAGCGCGCCGCACAGCGGGCTGCGGCCCGATTGGGCGCACGTCCGGTGCCGACCTGCGAGGTACCGGTGCTGTTTTCAGCCGAGCTGGCTGGGGGCTTGTTCGGCAATTTCCTGGCCGCCGTTTCCGGGGGCAATCTGTATCGCAAGTCCTCGTTCCTGGAAGGGGCGATGGGGCAGCGCCTGTTCCCCGAGTGGCTGACCCTGGACGAGCGTCCGCACCTGATGCGTGCCATGGGCAGCGCAGCGTTCGACGGCGATGGCCTGGCCACCTACGCCAAGCCGTTCGTGGAGAACGGTGAACTGGTCTCCTATGTGCTCAGTACCTATTCGGGGCGCAAGCTGGGCCTGCCCAGCACCGCCAACTCCGGTGGCGTGCACAACCTGTTCGTGACCCATGGCGACGAAGACCAGAAAGCGCTGCTGCGGCGCATGGGGCGTGGCTTGCTGGTCACCGAGTTGATGGGCCACGGCCTGAACATGGTCACCGGCGACTACTCGCGCGGTGCTGCCGGATTCTGGGTCGAAAATGGCGAGATCCAGTTCCCGGTCCAGGAAGTGACCATTGCCGGGAACATGCGCGACATGTTCAAACAGATCGTCGCCGTGGGTAACGATCTGGAGCTGCGCAGCAACATTCGCACAGGCTCGGTCCTGATCGAGCGCATGACAGTCGCCGGCAGCTGATCCTACCGCCGGTCCGTCGCGGCCGGCACGGTTTGCAGCACAGGTGCCCACATGGGCGCTTGTGTTGATTCTCAATATCAATCAATAATAAAACTCATTCCGGCAAAAAGGTGCGCCGATGAGTTCTGCCGTTCACGAATTCGCCCATCTCGAAAACTGGCATTGGCTCGGCCTGCAAATCCGTTGCGCGCTGGCGCCCGACGAGCCGCGACTCATCGAACACTACCTCGCCCAAGGCCGCTACCTGGCGCGCTTTACCCCGACTTCTTCCTGGTCCGTGGCTCACGGCGCCTTTCGCCTGATGCTCGCTACCGCCCTCGATCAAGCCCTGCCGTGGCACTGGCGCAGCCTGTGTCTGGACCAGGCCTGGCGGCCCTTGCGTGACCTGCGCAATTGCGCGGCACAGCCAGCCCAGGTCCGCCAGTGGCAGGACTGCGCCCATCAGCTGGCGCGCTGCGAGCTGCTGCCTTCGATTCCACTCACTGATCTGCTGCAAGGATATTGCGATGAGTAACACCCGTATCGAGCGTGACAGCATGGGCGAACTGCAGGTACCGGAGGCGGCCCTGTATGGCGCCCAGACCCAGCGGGCCGTCGACAATTTTCCGATCAGCCGGCAGCGCATGCCGACCCAGTTCATCCGCGCGCTGATCCTGGCCAAGGCCGCTGCGGCGAAGGCCAACGTCGAGCTTGCGCAGATCAGCGCCGGCCAGGGCGATGCCATCGTGCGTGCCTGCGAACAACTGCTGGCCGACGACTTCATGCAGCACTTTCCGGTCGACATCTATCAGACCGGCTCTGGCACCAGCTCCAACATGAACGCCAACGAGGTCATCGCGACCCTGGCGGGCCGCCTTGTCGACGAGCCGGTCAATCCCAACGACCACGTCAACTGCGGCCAGAGCAGCAACGACATCATTCCCACCAGCATTCACGTGAGCGCTGCGCTGGCCGTGCATGAACAACTGCTGCCTGCGCTGCGGCACCTGGTGCAGGTCACCCAGACCAAGGCCGAGCAGGTTCACGCCTTCGTCAAGACCGGCCGCACGCACCTGATGGATGCCATGCCGGTGCGCATGAGCCAGGTGCTGCATGGCTGGGCTGCGCAGATCCAGGCCAACATCGACCACCTGCAAGCGCTGCAGCCTGCCTTGCAGGCGTTGGCACAGGGCGGCACGGCGGTGGGCACCGGGATCAACGCGCATCCCGAGTTCGCCCGGCGTTTCTGTCATCACCTTGGCGAGCTGACCGGTGTCGAGTTCACCCAAGGCCAGAACCTGTTCGCCCTGATCGGCTCCCAGGACACTGCAGTGGCCGTGTCCGGCCAGCTCAAAGGCACCGCCGTCACCCTGATGAAGATCGCCAACGACTTGCGCTGGATGAACTCCGGGCCACTGGCCGGCCTGGGTGAAATCGAACTCGAGGCCCTGCAACCGGGTTCCTCGATCATGCCGGGCAAGGTCAACCCGGTGATTCCCGAGGCGACCGCCATGGTGGCGGCGCAGGTCATAGGCAATGACGCGGCGATCGCCATCGCCGGTCAGTCCGGCAATTTCGAGCTCAATGTGATGCTGCCGATCATTGCCCACAACCTGTTGTCCAGCATCGAACTGATGGCCAATGCCAGTCGTCTGCTGGGCGACAAGGCGATCGCGACGTTCAAGGTCAACGAGGCCAAGCTCAAGGAAGCGCTCGGGCGCAACCCGATTCTGGTGACGGCACTTAATCCGATCATCGGATATCAGCAGGCTGCCCAGATTGCCAAGCTAGCCTACAAGGAAGGTCGGCCGATCATCGACGTCGCGCTGGAGCACACCGACCTGAGCCGCGAGCAGCTCAGCGACCTGCTCGACCCGGAAAAGCTCACAGCCGGCGGTATCTGACCGCTCGGCGACTGCTGGGAGACCTGCGCCATGCAGCACTGGAAACGTATCACGGAGACGGCCAACGCCTGCTTTGTCCGGGGCGAGCTGATCGATGCGCGCGAACACTACCTGCAAGCCCTCGCTTGGGCTCAGGTGCTGTTCGAACGCTGGGCGGATGTCGACGAAGCGGTGGCCGCGTGCGTCATTTCCCATCACAACCTGGCTGACCTGCATCTGCAACTGCATCAACCCGAAGAAAGCGCCGAATACCTGTGCGCCATCCATGAACGCTTGTTGCGTGCGACGCAGGACCCTCGGCTGCAGCCAGCGTTGCGCGAGGCCGCGTTGCGTCATGCCGGCAAGACCTACGCCGAGCTGCTCGGCTTCACTCGCCAGCATGGCGAATACCCCCGTACCCACCGGTTGCTGTGTGGCGCCGCCGACATCGACGTCGCGCCAGCGGTCACGCAATCCGATCACCTTCCCTACGGAGTTCACTGAAAATGCCCTATACCTTGCCCGCCCTGTCGTATGCCTATGACGCCCTGGAGCCGCACATCGATGCCGCGACCATGGAGATCCACCACACCAAGCATCACCAGACCTACATCACCAACGTCAACGCCGCCATCGAAGGTACCGAGTACGCAGAATGGCCGGTAGAAAAGCTGGTGGCCTCGGTCAAGCAGCTGCCGGAAAACCTGCGTGGCGCCGTTACCAATCACGGTGGCGGACATGCCAACCACAGCCTGTTCTGGGAAGTCATGTCGCCCAATGGCGGCGGTCAGCCCCAAGGCAGCGTTGCCCAGGCCATCGATGCCGAACTGGGCGGGTTCGACGCCTTCAAGGAAGCGTTCACCAAAGCTGCCCTGAGTCGCTTCGGCAGCGGCTGGGCCTGGCTCAGCGTCACGCCGGAGAAGAAGCTGGTGGTGGAGAGCAGCGGTAACCAGGACAGCCCGTTGATGAATGGCAACACGCCCATCCTGGGGCTCGATGTCTGGGAGCATGCCTACTACCTCAAGTATCAGAACCGTCGGCCGGAATACATCAATGCGTTCTACAACGTGGTCGACTGGGCCAATGTCGAGAAGCGCTACCAAGCCGCGTTGAGCTGAGTCTGGCCATGGGATCACAGACCTTCGCGCTGGCCAGTGTTCGCCGTTTTCGTCTGGCACTGGGCACGGTGTTGCTGCTGGCCGGCGCAGCCCTGCTGGTGGGCGAGCTGCTGGACTGGCTCGACCTCGAACCGCGCATCCTGCGCGCACTCGAGGGCGGTGCCATCTGCGCCTTGGGCACCGCCTTGGGCGCGGTTCCGGTATTGGTCATCCGCAGCATGCCCGTCGCGGTGGCCGATACATTGCTGGGTTTCGGTGCCGGCGTGATGCTCGCCGCTACCGCCTTCTCGCTGATCATCCCCGGCCTGGATGCGGCAGCGGCGATCGGTTTCTCGCGCTGGGGCGCTGGTGCCCTGATGAGCCTGGGCATCATGTCCGGAGCTTTCTGCCTGTACCTGGTGGACAGGAGGGTATCCGGCGTTACCCCGGATTACCTGGTGGGCACCACGCAACAGCCAGTGATCCCGGCACGTATCTGGATCTTCGTGATCGCCATCATCGCGCACAACATCCCGGAGGGCATGGCCATCGGCGTTTCGGCAGGCGGCGGCATGCACGACGCCGACAGCCTGGCGATGGGTATTGCCTTGCAGGATGTGCCTGAAGGGCTGGTGATCGCGCTGGTTCTGGCCGGGGCCGGCATGGCGCGCTACAAGGCTTTCCTGATTGGTGCCGCATCCGGGTTGGTGGAGCCGGTGTTTGCGGTACTGTGTGCCTGGCTGGTGCGCATGGGCGAGCTGCTGCTACCTCTGGGCCTGGCCTTTGCAGCCGGCGCCATGCTGCTGGTCGTGACCCACGAAATCATTCCCGAATCACGCAGCAACGGCCATCACAAGCTGGCAAGTCTGGGCCTGTGTGTCGGTTTCTGTCTGATGATGGTCATGGACACAGCGTTGTCTTGACTCTGGTACCTGGGAGGCGGAGGGCTCGATGGCCGCCACCCAGGTCCCGCCTCTCGGCTGCTGGCCTGGCTTACTCGCCTTCGTCGAACTTGTCGTTGATCAACTTGACGATGGCGTCCAGCGCTTCCTGATCCTGCTCGCCTTCGGTGTGCAAGTGAATGGTGGTGCCTTTGCCGGCTGCCAACATCATCACACCCATGATGCTCTTGCCATCGACCAGTGACTCTGGCGTGCGACCGACACGCACCTGGCAGGGATAGCGCCCAGCGACGCCGACGAATTTTGCCGCGGCGCGGGCGTGCAGGCCGAGCTTGTTGATGATTTCTACTTGGAGGGCGGGCATTGCGCGGGGGATCCTTTCAGCTGAGGTCGCGATGGCGAACCTGGACGTTCTTGAGCGACTGCTGCAGCAATCGGCCCAAGCGCTCGGTCAAGTATACCGAGCGATGATGCCCGCCTGTACAGCCAATGGCGATCGTGACGTAGGCGCGGCTGCTGGCAGCAAAGCGGGGCAGCCATTTGAGCAGGTAAGAGGAGATGTCCTGATACATCTCTTCGACGTCCGGCTGCGCTGCCAGGTATTCGGCTACCGGCGCATCGAGCCCGGACTGTTCGCGCAATTCCGGCTTCCAGTACGGGTTGGGCAGGCAGCGCACGTCGAACACCAGGTCGGCGTCTATCGGCATGCCACGCTTGAAGCCGAACGATTCCACCAGAAACGCGGTGCCCGGCTCCGGCTTGTTCAGCAGCCGCACCTTGATGGCGTCGCGTAGCTGGTAGAGGTTGAGGCTGGTGGTGTTGATCTTGAGATCGGCCAAGTCGACGATAGGCCCGAGCAGATCGCTTTCCACCCGGATGGCTTCGGCCAGCGAGCGGTTGCTGTTGCTCAGAGGGTGTCGACGTCGGGTCTCGGAGAAGCGCTTGAGCAGCGTTTCTTCGTCGGCGTCCAGGTACAGAACATCGCATTGGATGTGCTTGGCGCGCATTTCAGCCAGTAACTGCGGAAAGCGTGACAGATGGCTGGGCAGATTACGCGCATCGATCGATACCGCCACCTGGGGCTGCGCCAGTTCGGTGTGGATCAACGCACGCTCGGCCAGTTCGGGCAGCAGCCCAGCCGGCAAGTTATCGATGCAATAGAAACCGTTGTCTTCGAGAACATCCAGGGCAGTGCTCTTGCCTGAGCCTGAGCGACCACTGACGATGATCAAACGCATGGTTAACGACCGTTCTGTTCGTCCAGTACCACTTGGTACAAGGCTTGATTGCTGGGCGCCGAACGCAGTCTTTCGCGCACTTCCTTGCGATCGAGCATGCTGGCGATCTGGCGGAGCAATTCCAGGTGCGCATCGGTAGCCGCTTCGGGCACCAGAAGCACGAATAGCAGGTCGACGGGGGCGCCATCGATTGCGTCGTAGTCGATCGGCGCGCTCAGGTGAACGAGGGCACTGACCGGCGTATCGCAGCCCTTGAGCCGGCAATGCGGTATGGCGATGCCGTTACCGAATCCGGTGGAGCCCAGTTTTTCACGGGCAATGAGCGCTTCGAACACGGTTTGGGTGTCGAGCGATGGCACTTCACGACCGATCAGGTTGGCGATCTCTTCGAGTGCTTTCTTCTTGCTGCCGCCCGGCACGTTCACACGTGAACGGCCGGGGGTCAGGATGGTTTCTAATCGGATCATGGGTGGGGAGTGTCAGCGAGCAGTCGCGCCTTGCAACAGACTCTGCTGTTTTTCCTTATGCTTTTTGAGTTGGCGATCCAGCTTGTCGGTAAGCAGATCGATGGCCGCGTACATGTCGTCATGTTCGGCGTTGGCAACCACCTCGCCACCGGGTATGCGCAGGGTGGCTTCGATTTTCTGTTTGAGCTTCTCGACCTCCATGATCACCTGCACGTTGGTGATCTTGTCGAAGTGGCGTTCGAGACGCTCGAGTTTTTCCCCGATGTAGGTTCGCAGGGGTTCGGTCACATCCAGTTGGTGTCCACTGATGTTGACTTGCATACCGCTTCTCCTTATTGCCATTGCATAAAGAAGCAGGCTTGGGTGCCTGCCACTGGAACGCTGTGGCACATCGCAGGGCTACATCAACCGCTTGCGTTCGCTGGACGGCGCAATCCCTAGGGACTCGCGATACTTGGCGACCGTTCGGCGGGCTACCTGGATGCCTTGTGCCTCCAGTAAACCAGCGATCTTGCTGTCACTCAACGGCTTTTTCTGATTTTCGGCGGCGACCAGTTTCTTGATGATCGCGCGGATCGCGGTGGAGGAGCATTCGCCCCCCTCGGAGGTGCTGACATGGCTGGAGAAAAAGTATTTCAGCTCGTATATGCCACGCGGCGTGTGCATGTATTTCTGCGTGGTCACCCGAGAAATGGTCGACTCGTGCATGCCCACCGCCTCGGCGATGTCGTGCAGCACCAGGGGCTTCATGGCCTCGTCGCCGTAATCGAGGAAGCCACGCTGATGCTCGACGATCTGGGTGGCAACTTTCATCAGGGTTTCGTTGCGGCTTTGCAGGCTCTTGATGAACCAGCGCGCTTCCTGGAGCTGGTTGCGCATGAAGGTGTTGTCGGCGCTGGTGTCGGCGCGCCGCACGAAGCCGGCGTACTGCGGATTGACCCGCAGCCGCGGGACCGACTCCTGATTGAGCTCGACCAGCCAGCGGTCGTTGTCCTTGCGCACGATGACGTCGGGCACGACGTATTCGGGTTCGCTGGATTCGATCTGCGAGCCGGGCCGCGGGTTCAGGCTCTGCACCAGTTCGATGACCTGGCGCAGTTCGTCTTCCTTGAGCTTCATGCGGCGCATCAGCTGGCTGTAGTCACGCGAGCCCAGCATATCGATGAAATCGCTCACCAGACGCTGTGCTTCGGCCAGCCAGCGGGTCTTGGCCGGTAGCTGGCGCAGTTGCAGCGTCAGGCATTCGCTCAGGTCGCGGGCGGCGATGCCGGCCGGTTCGAACTGCTGGATGCGATGCAGCACTGCTTCGATCTCGTCCAGTTCGATGTCCAGCTCGGGGTCGAACGAGTCGCAGATTTCCTGCAGCGTCTCGTCCAGATAACCCTGATTGTTGATGCAGTCGATGATGGTCACGGCGATCAGCCGATCGGTATCGGACATGGGCGCCAGGTTCAGCTGCCACAACAGGTGCGTCTGCAGGCTCTCGCCGACCGACGTGCGGGTGGTGAAGTCCCACTCGTCGTCATCGTTGCTCGGCAGGCTGCTGGCACTGGTCTGGTAGATGTCTTCCCAGGCTGTGTCGACCGGCAATTCGTTGGGGATGCGCTCGTTCCAGTCGCCTTCCTCGAGGTTGTCCACCGTCGGCGCAGACTCCTGGAAGCTCGGTTCCTGGATTTCCTGGGTCGGCTTCTGCTCGATGTTGTCGGCCAGCGGGTCGCTGTTGTCGAAGTCGTCGCCTTCTTCCTGGCGTTCGAGCATGGGATTGGATTCCAGCGCTTCCTGGATTTCCTGCTGGAGGTCCAGGGTCGATAGCTGGAGAAGGCGGATGGCCTGTTGCAACTGCGGTGTCATCGTCAGTTGCTGGCCCATACGTAGGACGAGCGATGGTTTCATGGCAGGAACTTAACACCTTGGTCGCCGGCGCGAAGCGCCTTCTACTACGGGTACCGAGGTACCCGGCTTATGTCGTAAGCAAATTATATGCCTGAAACCTGAGTGTTTGCCTAGGGCGCCATGAAAATTAATGCCCGCAGGAGGGCGATGGCGCCCTTGGGCTTTACAAGCGAAACTCGTGGCCCAGGTAGACTTCGCGGACCAGATCGTTGGCCAGGATGGTCTGGGCATCGCCTTCGGCGATCAACTGGCCATCATTGACGATATAGGCCGTTTCACAGATATCCAGGGTCTCGCGGACGTTGTGGTCGGTGATCAATACGCCGATGCCCTTGGTCTTGAGGTGGTGGATGATCTGTTTGATGTCGCCGACCGAAATCGGGTCGACACCGGCAAAGGGTTCGTCCAGTAGGATGAACTTGGGCGCGGTGGCCAGTGCCCGCGCGATCTCCACGCGGCGGCGTTCACCACCCGAGAGGCTCATGCCCAGGTTGTCGCGAATGTGCGTGATGTGGAACTCCTGCAGCAGGCCTTCGAGCTCGGCCAGACGGGCCGCGGCGTCGAGTTCCTTGCGGGTTTCCAGGATGGCCATGATGTTGTCGGCCACCGACAGCTTGCGGAAGATCGAGGCTTCCTGCGGCAGGTAGCCGATACCCGAACGGGCGCGGCCGTGCATTGGCTGGTGGCTGACATCCAGGTCGTCGATGAGGACGCGACCCTGGTCGGCCTGCACCAGGCCGACGATCATGTAAAAGCAGGTGGTCTTGCCGGCACCGTTGGGGCCCAGCAGGCCGACGATCTGTCCGCTTTCGATGGACAGGCTCACGTCGCGTACGACTTGTCGGCTCTTGTAGCTCTTGGCCAGGTGCTGCGCTTTCAGGACTGCCATTACTGGGCCTTCTGCGGTGCGTCGGATTTCTTCTTGGGCTGGATCACCATGTCGATCCGCGGACGAGGCGTGGTGACCTTGCTGCCCGTGGCACGGCCAGCGTTGACCACCTGACGCACCGTGTCATAGACGATCTTCTCGCCTTCGGAGGTGTTGCCGTCGTTGATGACCTTGGCCTTGTCGATCAGCACGATGCGGTTCTGCGCCGCGAAGTACTGGATGGTCACGCCGTAGGCCTGCACGATGGGCTTGTCCACTGCAGGTTTCTGCTCGTAATAGGCCAGGTTGCCGACGGCAGTGAACACGTCCACGTCGCCGGTGGCGTTGCGAGTGATGGTCACGGTGTTGCCGGTGATCTTCATCGACCCCTGGGTAATGATCACATTGCCCTTGTAGGTCGCCACACCCTGTTTGTCGTCGAGCTGGGCATCGTCGGACTGGATATGAATGGGCTGATCGCGGTCAGTGGGCAGTGCCCAGGCGCTCGCGCTTCCCAGTGCTGCGCTCAGGCTGAGCAAAAAGGGGAGGGTTTTAACGAGCCTCATACTGTCCTCTTACGTTGGACAGCAAGTTGATCTTGCTGTCATTCAGATACGCTTTCATGCCCTTGGCCGTCGACACGCCACCGGCGCCGTCGATTCTAACGTCTTGGTCGGTCTGCGCATATTGCTTCTGTGGGAAAACGGTCATGCGCGAGCTGGTGATCAGCGTGGCGCGGCTTTTCTGGTCGGTGCGCGCGATGCGAACCGAATCGATCAGCTCGACCTGGCTGCCATCGGGATTGACCTCGCCACGGTCGCTGGTCACGTGCCATGGATAGACAGTGCCGCGGTACAGCTGCATGTCGGGCTTGGTCAGCAAGGTCACCTGCGAGGTCTTGACGTGCTCGACCTTGTCGGCGGTCATGTCGTACTGCACGCCACCGTCGGGCAGGTACTGGCGAGCCTTCGCGTTGATAGCGTAGTAATCGATCTGGCTTTCGTCGACGGCCGCGGCAGGTTGGTCGAGGAAACGCTCCGGACTGATGTCCCAGTAGCCGATGGCGGCGAACAGCAATCCCAGCACACCCAGGATCACGATATTGCGGATTTTCTTGTTCAGCATGTCGGGCCCTACAGGTAGGCGGCGCGGGCCGCTTCGAGATTGCCTTGGGCAGCCAGGATCAGCTCGCAGAACTCGCGCGCTGCGCCCATGCCACCACTGGCCTGGGTCACACCGTCGGCATGCTCGCGCACGAACGCATTGGCATTGGCCACTGCCATGCCCAGCCCCACCCGGCGAATCACCGGCAAGTCGGGCAGGTCGTCACCCAGATAGGCCACTTGCTCATAGCTCAGACCCAGTTCGGCGAGCAGGCCATCGAGGACCACGAGTTTGTCTTCGCGGCCCTGGAACAGGTGGGCGATGCCCAGGTTGCGGGCGCGCCGCTCCACCACCGGGCTGCTGCGGCCGGTGATGATCGCAGTGGTCACGCCGCTGTTGATGAGCATCTTGATCCCTTGGCCATCCAGCGTGCTGAAGCTCTTGAACTCGCTGCCGTCGGCCAGGAAATACAGGCGGCCATCGGTCAGTACGCCGTCGACGTCGAATACGGCCAGCTTGATGGCCTTGCCACGTTGCAGAAGCTCGCTGCTGCCAGTATCGGTCATTGCGTCATTTCCGGTCATTACATGACTCCCGCGCGCAGCAGGTCGCCCAGGTTGAAGGCGCCTACCGGACAGTCCTGATCATCGACCACGACCAGTGAGTTGATCTTGTTGTCTTCCATGATCTTCAGCGCCTCGGCGGCCAGCATGTCGGCGCGTGCGGTCTTGCCGTGGGAAGTCATGACGTCTTCGATTCGAGTGTTGTGGACATCGATGGTGCGATCCAATGCGCGCCGCAGGTCGCCATCGGTGAAGATCCCGGCCAGGCGACCGTCGGCCTCCAGGACGGCGGTCATGCCCAGCCCCTTGCGGGTCATTTCCATCAGCGCATCGCGCAGCAGCGTACCGCGTGCTACCTGTGGCAGCGCAGTGCCGGTATGCATGACGTGTTCGACCTTGAGCAGGAGGCGACGACCCAGGGCGCCACCGGGATGGGAGAAGGCGAAGTCATCGGCGGTGAAGCCTCGCGCCTCGAGCAGGGCGATGGCCAGGGCATCGCCCAGCACCAGGGTCGCCGTGGTGGAGGAGGTCGGTGCCAGGTTCAACGGGCAGGCTTCCTGGGCGACACGGGCGTCGAGGTTGACCTCGGCGGCCTGGGCCAGGGGCGAGTCGGGGTTGCCGGTCATGCTGATCATGGGAATGCCCATGCGCTTGATCAAAGGCAGCAGTGTGACGATTTCTGCGGTCGAACCGGAGTTGGACAGGGCCAGGATGACGTCCTGGCGGGTGATCATGCCCATGTCGCCGTGGCTGGCCTCGGCAGGATGCACGAAAAACGCCGGGGTGCCGGTGCTGGCCAGGGTCGCGGCGATCTTGTTGCCGATGTGCCCGGATTTGCCCATGCCCAGCACGATCACGCGGCCGTCGCTTTCGAGGATCAGTTCGCAGGCGCGCACGAAATCGGCATCGATATGGGCAAGCAGGCCCTCTACCGCTTCGATCTCGAGACGGATGGTGCGGTGCGCGGATTGGATCAGGTCGCTGGTCTGGCTCATGGCGAAAATCGGTAGGCCCGGTGAAAAGGCGGCGATTATAGCGGGAATGGGCGAGCGACTCACCTGCCTATTTTGCGGCCTGTACAAATCAACGACACGGCACGCCAATGGATCGATCTTGGGCGGCACCTGTCTGCAATGCTATAGTTCGCCGCTTGTTCGGCCTGTCCGCGCCAAGTGTCTTCGGTCAGAAGATGAGCGTCCGAGGGTAAGGTTGCACTGCAAGGAGTTTAAATGAGTGCCGATAGCGCCTACGCGGTCGAGCTGAAAGGGGTTTCTTTCAAGCGCGGTGCGCGGAGCATTTTCAACGATGTCGATATCCGCATTCCTCGCGGCAAGGTCACCGGTATCATGGGGCCTTCAGGTAGCGGCAAGACGACGCTCCTGCGTCTGATGGGCGCCCAGCTGCGACCCACCGGCGGCGAGGTCTGGGTCAATGGCCAGAACCTGCCCAAGCTATCGCGCAGCGACCTGTTCGATGCGCGCAAGCACATGGGCGTGCTGTTCCAGAGCGGAGCGCTGTTCACCGACCTGGACGTGTTCGAGAACGTGGCCTTCCCGCTGCGGGTGCATACCGACCTGCCCGAAGACATGATCCGCGACATCGTTCTGATGAAGCTGCAGGCCGTCGGGCTGCGTGGCGCCATCGAACTGATGCCCGACGAATTGTCCGGTGGCATGAAGCGTCGTGTCGCATTGGCCCGTGCCATTGCCATGGATCCGCAGATACTGATGTACGACGAACCGTTCGTCGGCCAGGATCCGATCGCCATGGGCGTGTTGGTCCGGCTGATCCGTCTGCTCAACGATGCCCTGGGCATCACCAGTATCGTGGTCTCCCACGACCTGGCGGAAACCGCGAGCATTGCCGACTACATCTATGTGGTCGGCGATGGTCAGGTGCTGGGTCATGGTACGCCCGAGGCACTGATGGCGTCGGACAATCCGCGCGTCCGTCAATTCATGAAGGGCGATCCCGACGGCCCCGTGCCTTTTCATTTTTCCGCGCCCGATTACCGCGCCGATCTGCTGGGGAAGCGTTGATGCGCAAGAAATCAATCATGGAGCGAGTGCGCCTGTTCGGTCGATCGGCCATCGACATGGTCGGCATCCTGGGGCGTTCCGGGCTGTTCCTGGGTCACGCGCTGGTGGGCCGCGGCGGGATCGGTGGCGGTTTTCAACTGCTGATGAAGCAGCTGTATTCCGTGGGTGTGATGTCGCTGCTGATCATTGTCGTGTCCGGTGTGTTCATCGGCATGGTACTGGCGTTGCAGGGCTTCAGCATCCTGGCCAAGTACGGCTCCGAGCAGGCGGTCGGACAAATGGTCGCGCTCACGCTGTTGCGTGAACTCGGGCCGGTGGTGACCGCTCTATTGTTCGCCGGTCGCGCAGGGTCGGCACTGACTGCCGAGATCGGCAACATGAAATCGACCGAGCAGTTGTCGAGCCTGGAAATGATCGGCGTCGACCCGCTCAAGTACATCGTTGCGCCAAGGCTGTGGGCCGGTTTCATTTCCCTGCCGCTGCTGGCCATGATCTTCAGCGTCGTCGGTATCTGGGGTGGATCCTGGGTGGCCGTCGATTGGCTGGGGGTCTACGAAGGATCGTTCTGGGCCAACATGCAGAACAGCGTCAATTTCACCGATGACGTGCTCAACGGTGTGATCAAGAGCCTGGTATTCGCTTTCGTCGTCACCTGGATCGCCGTGTTCCAGGGGTATGACTGTGAACCCACGTCCGAGGGCATCAGCCGCGCCACCACCAAGACCGTGGTCTATGCGTCGCTGGCCGTCCTGGGCCTGGACTTTATTCTGACCGCCCTGATGTTTGGAGATTTCTGATGCAAAACCGATCAATGGAAGTCGGAGTCGGCCTGTTCCTTCTGGCCGGTATCCTGGCTTTGCTGCTGTTGGCCTTGCGTGTCAGTGGTCTGTCCACCAGCGCGAACACCGAGAGCTACAAACTTTATGCCTATTTCGACAATATCGCCGGTTTGACTGTCAGAGCCAAGGTGACCATGGCCGGTGTGACCATCGGCAAGGTCACGGCCATCGATCTGGATCGCGACACCTTCACCGGAAGGGTGACCCTGCAGCTGGACAAGAAAGTGGACAACCTGCCCACCGACTCCACTGCTTCCATCCTGACTGCGGGTCTGCTGGGCGAGAAGTACATTGGTATCAGTGTGGGTGGCGAAGAGGCCTTGCTCGCCGACGGCGGTACCATCCATGACACCCAGTCGTCCCTGGTGCTCGAAGACCTGATCGGCAAGTTCCTGCTCAATACAGTCAGCAAAGATGCCAAATAAGGAGTTATCCATGTTTTCGATCATGCGACGCAGCCTGCTGGTTCTGGTGGCTCTGCTGCCGATGTGGGCCAATGCAGCGCCTGCGGTGTCCGCACATCAGGTGGTGCAGGGCGTCACCGACCGATTGCTGTCGGATCTGGAAAAGAACCGCGACACCTACCGCAGCAATCCGCAGGCGTTCTACGACGCGCTCAACACCATCGTTGGTCCCGTGGTCGACGCCGATGGCATTTCGCGCAGCATCATGACCGTGAAGTATTCGCGCAAGGCTACCCCTGCGCAGATGGCCCGGTTCCAGGAAAACTTCAAGCGCAGCTTGATGCAGTTCTACGGTAACGCCTTGCTCGAGTACAACAACCAGGGCATCACCGTGGGTCCGGCCAAGGACGAAAGCGGTACGCGCACCAGCGTCGACATGCAGGTCAAAGGCACGGGCGGGGCGGTGTATCCGGTTTCCTACACCCTGGAAAACCTGAACAACGAGTGGAAGGTGCGTAACGTCATCATCAACGGCATCAACATCGGCAAGCTGTTCCGCGATCAGTTCGCCGACAGTATGCAGCGTAACGGCAACGACCTGGACAAGACCATCGATGGTTGGGCTGGCGAAGTCGCCAAGGCCAAGGAAGTGACCGACAAAGCTGCACCGACGAGCGCGCAGTGATGGAACAGGGTCGTGTCGAACTGTCGGGCGATCAGCTGAGCCTGGCCGGTGTGCTGGATTACCGCTGCGGTGCGGCCCTGCGCAAGCAGGGGCAGGCACTGATCCAGTCCAGCCAGGACGCCGCGCTGATCATCGACTGCACCGGCGTGGAAAAGTCGAGCAGCGTGGGCTTGTCCCTGCTGCTGGGCTTCATGCGCGATGCGCAGGCCGCTGGCAAGAGCGTGCGGGTTCAGGCATTGCCGCACGACATGCGTCAGATCGCTCAGGTCACTGGCATGAGCGACTTCTTTTCACAGAATTGATTGGCCGTCGTAACAGCTCTCTGACCTGATCCCGTGAATCCGGGGTTCGCAGTCGGAGGGCTTTTTTGTATGATGGCCGACCCGCGCGCACAGGGCGCCGATCGAGGTTGAGCATGCAGGCTGTAGAAGTGAAGGGTTTCCTTGAATCCAAACTGCCCGGAGTGCAGGTGGAAGTCGAAGGCGAAGGCTGCAATTTCCAGCTGAACGTGATCAGTGACGAGCTGACTGCGCTCAGTCCGGTCAAGCGCCAGCAACAGATCTATGCTCATTTGAACCCATGGATCGCCGATGGCAGCATCCATGCGATCACCATGAAATTCTTCAGCAGCGCAGCCTGGGCTGAGCGTTCCTGAGCCACCCCGCGTCGAGACTCCAATGGACAAACTGATTATTACTGGCGGCGTTCGCCTTGATGGCGAAATCCGCATTTCCGGGGCGAAGAACTCCGCCTTGCCGATCCTGGCCGCTACCTTGCTGGCCGATGGGCCGGTGACGGTCGCCAATCTGCCGCACCTGCACGACATCACCACCATGATCGAGCTGTTCGGCCGCATGGGCATCGAGCCGGTGATCGACGAGAAGCTGGCGGTGGAGATCGATCCGCGCACCATCAAGACCCTGGTTGCGCCGTACGAACTGGTCAAGACCATGCGCGCCTCGATCCTGGTGCTGGGCCCGATGGTCGCCCGTTTCGGTGAGGCCGAAGTGGCGTTGCCCGGCGGTTGCGCGATCGGCTCGCGTCCGGTCGACCTGCACATCCGTGGTCTGGAAGCCATGGGCGCCGTGATCGACGTGGAAGCCGGCTACATCAAGGCCAAGGCCCCCGAGGGCGGTCTGCGCGGTGCCAACTTCTTCTTCGATACCGTCAGCGTGACCGGTACCGAGAACATCATGATGGCTGCGGCGCTGGCCAACGGTCGCAGCGTGTTGCAGAACGCCGCGCGCGAGCCGGAAGTGGTCGACCTGGCCAACTTCATCAACGCCATGGGCGGCAATGTCCAGGGCGCAGGCACCGACACCATCACCATCGATGGCGTCAAGCGTCTGCACTCGGCGACCTACAAGGTCATGCCCGATCGCATCGAGACCGGCACCTACCTGGTGGCTGCGGCCTGCACCGGCGGCCGGGTCAAGGTCAAGGACACCGATCCGACCATCCTCGAAGCGGTGCTGGAGAAGCTCCGCGAAGCGGGTGCCGAGATCACCACGGGCGCCGACTGGATCGAACTGAACATGCACGGCAAGCGGCCCAAGGCGGTCAATGTCCGTACCGCGCCATACCCTGCGTTCCCCACCGACATGCAGGCGCAGTTCATCTCGCTCAATGCCATTGCCGAAGGCACGGGCGCGGTGATCGAGACCATCTTCGAAAACCGCTTCATGCACGTGTACGAAATGCACCGCATGGGCGCGCAGATCCAGGTCGAAGGCAACACAGCCATCGTCACCGGTGCCGAAAAGCTCAAGGGCGCGCCCGTCATGGCTACCGACCTGCGGGCTTCGGCCAGCCTGGTGATTTCCGCGCTGACGGCTGAAGGCGATACCCTGATCGACCGCATCTACCACATCGACCGTGGCTACGAGTGCATCGAAGAAAAACTGCAGATGCTGGGCGCCAAGATCCGTCGCGTACCGGGCTGATAAGCGAGCCGGGCGCAGGGATGCGCCCGGGCGTTGCCAGAAACTTTCCTGTAAGGACTGACGTTTCCCATGTTGACCATTGCGTTGTCCAAAGGCCGCATTCTTGACGATACATTGCCGCTTCTGGCCGAGGCGGGCATCGTGCCCACCGAAAACCCGGACAAGAGCCGCAAGCTGATCATTCCCACGACCCAGGACGATGTGCGCCTGCTGATCGTGCGCGCCACCGATGTGCCGACCTATGTCGAACACGGTGCTGCCGACCTGGGCGTTGCCGGCAAGGATGTCCTGCTCGAATACAGCGGCCAGGGCCTGTACGAGCCGCTGGATCTGCAGATTGCCCAGTGCAAGCTGATGACGGCGGGCGCCATCGGTGCCGCCGAGCCCACGGGTCGTCTGCGCGTCGCCACCAAGTTCGTCAACGTTGCCAAGCGTTACTATGCCGAGCAGGGTCGTCAGGTCGATATCATCAAACTGTACGGCTCCATGGAGCTGGCACCGCTGGTGGGCCTGGCCGACAAGATCATCGATGTCGTCGACACCGGCAACACCCTGCGCGCCAATGGCCTGGAACCTCAGGAATTGATCGCCCACATCAGCTCCCGGCTGGTGGTGAACAAAGCCTCCATGAAGATGCAGCACGCCCGCATCCAGGCGTTGATCGACACCCTGCGCAAGGCAGTGGAGTCGCGACACCGCGGCTGACTTTCCCGCGCGGGTTCGCAACCCGCGCCCGTCTATCCGCATCATAGCCAAATAACTCAAGTGCCCATGTGGATCGATTGGTAATCTATCGGCGCTTGAGCAATTGCCATTATTTGAGGCCCGCCATGACCGCTTCCACTGCTATTCGCCGACTCGATGCCACTGATCCGGACTTCGCCCGCCATCTGGACCATCTGTTGAGCTGGGAAAGTGTGTCCGATGATTCGGTCAATCAGCGGGTGCTGGACATCATCAAGGCCGTGCGCGAGCGGGGCGATGCTGCGCTGGTCGAGTTCACCGAGCGCTTCGATGGTCTGCAGGTGGCGTCGATGGCCGACCTGATCCTGCCGCGCGAGCGCCTGGAACTGGCGCTCACGCGCATCACCGAGGCCCAGCGCGAAGCGCTTGAAACCGCCGCCGAGCGGGTGCGCCTGTATCACGAAAAGCAGAAGCAGGACTCCTGGAGCTATACCGAAGCCGATGGCACTGTGCTCGGCCAGAAAGTGACGCCGCTGGATCGCGCCGGCCTGTATGTGCCTGGCGGCAAGGCGTCGTACCCCTCGTCAGTGCTGATGAATGCCATTCCGGCGAAGGTGGCGGGCGTGACCGAAGTGGTCATGGTCGTGCCCACGCCGCGAGGCGAGGTCAACGAACTGGTACTGGCAGCGGCCTGCATCGCCGGGGTCGACCGCGTGTTCACCATCGGCGGCGCCCAGGCCGTTGCGGCCCTGGCCTACGGCACTGAAAGCGTGCCGCGGGTGGACAAGGTGGTCGGCCCTGGCAACATCTATGTGGCGACGGCCAAGCGCCATGTGTTCGGCCAGGTCGGGATCGACATGATCGCAGGTCCCTCCGAGATTCTCGTGGTCTGCGACGGCGGCACCGATCCGGACTGGATCGCCATGGATCTGTTCTCCCAGGCCGAACACGACGAAGACGCCCAGGCGATTCTGGTCAGCCCCGATGCGGAGTTCCTCGACAAGGTCGCGGCCAGCATCGACAAGTTGCTGCCGACCATGGAGCGTGCCGAGATCATCAATACCTCGATCAACGGCCGTGGCGCGTTGATCAAGGTCCGCGACATGCAGCAGGCCATCGAAGTGGCCAACCGCATCGCGCCGGAGCACCTGGAGTTGTCGGTCGAAGATCCTCAGGCCTGGCTGCCGCAGATACGTCACGCCGGTGCCATCTTCATGGGTCGTCACACCAGTGAAGCGCTGGGCGACTACTGCGCAGGTCCCAACCATGTGCTGCCGACGTCCGGCACGGCGCGCTTTTCCTCGCCCTTGGGGGTCTATGACTTCCAGAAGCGTTCGTCGATCATCTTCTGCTCCGAGCAGGGGGCTTCCGAACTGGGCAAGACCGCTTCGGTACTGGCCCGGGGTGAATCCCTGAGCGCCCATGCCCGCAGCGCCGAATACCGTATTCAATCCGATCTGGCAAAAGGGGAGTGAGCATGAGCAAATTCTGGAGCCCTTTCGTCAAGGACTTGGTGCCCTACGTGCCCGGCGAGCAACCCAAGGTCGCCAACCTGGTCAAGCTCAACACCAACGAGAACCCCTACGGCCCATCGCCCAAGGCGATCGAAGCCATGCGCGCCGAGTTGAGTGATGCCCTGCGCCTGTACCCGGACCCCAACAGCGATCTGCTCAAGCAAGCCGTGGCGGACTATTACGGTGTGCAGACCAACCAGGTGTTTCTGGGCAATGGTTCGGACGAGGTGCTGGCGCATATCTTCCACGGCTTGTTCCAGCATGACCAACCGCTGCTGTTTCCGGACATCAGCTACAGCTTCTATCCGGTCTACTGCGGTTTGTATGGCATTCCCTTCGAGGCCGTGCCGCTGGATGACCAGTTCCAGATCCGTGCGCACGACTATGCCAAGCCCAACGCCGGGATCATCTTCCCCAACCCGAACGCACCCACCGGTTGCTTGTTGCCGCTGGAGGCAGTCGAGCAGATCGTCAAGGCCAGCCCGGACTCGGTCGTTGTGGTGGACGAAGCCTACGTCGACTTCGGTGGCGAAACGGCGATCAAACTGGTCGATCGCTATCCGAACCTGCTGGTCACCCAGACCGTGTCCAAATCACGCTCGTTGGCCGGCCTGCGGGTCGGCCTGGCGGTGGGGCATCCAGATCTGATCGAGGCGCTGGAGCGCATCAAGAACAGCTTCAACTCCTATCCGATCGACCGCATCGCCGTCGCCGGTGCCGCTGCGGCCTTCGCCGACACGGCCTACTTCGAAGACACCTGCGCCAAGGTCATCGCCAGCCGGGAAAAACTGGTCGAAGGGCTGCATCAGCGTGGGTTCGACGTGCTGCCTTCGGCGGCCAACTTCATTTTCGCCCGTCATCCCAAACAGGACGCGGCAGGCATCTCCGCTCGCCTGCGGGAGAAAGGTGTGATCGTGCGGCACTTCAAACAGGAACGCATTGCCCAGTTTCTGCGCATCAGCATTGGTACGCCGGAGCAGAATCAGGCGTTGCTGGACGCGCTGTAAGTCACGCAGGGGCTCTGCGTTGTCCTTGGTCCCCCCCGAAAGGAGGGGCCATAGGACGGTAACGCGATCTCAGCGATCCATATTAATCTGACACCTATCCCCAGCCTGCCCCGAAACCGCGATCTCTGTTCCTTGTCATTGTCCTTGGCCATGGGGCGTGTGTAAGGTACCTGTACCTTCGCATAAGGAAACA
Organism: Pseudomonas sp. PS01301; assembly: GCF_029960215.1. Taxonomy (NCBI): domain Bacteria; kingdom Pseudomonadati; phylum Pseudomonadota; class Gammaproteobacteria; order Pseudomonadales; family Pseudomonadaceae; genus Pseudomonas; species Pseudomonas sp. PS01301. The sequence goes on from NZ_JASCPM010000004.1 coordinate 40,534, forward strand.
ATTCAAAATTCCTCTTTGAGCCTGTGTTGTGCAAGCTGCACAACTTCTTGAGCGCTTTGCGGAGCACATCAATGGATATACAACAACAAGAATCGCTAAAACTCACGTTCACAGCTGAGCAGCACAGGCTTGCTCAGTGCACGGTAGAGCAATTTCTGAAAGCGGCTGTGCTCGAATGCATTGCCAAAGAAGATGCCGTTGAGATATTAAGGAGGCAAGATTTAAGTTCTGTTATACAAGCCGCCTATGAAGACTTGAAAGCATTCGCGTCGAAAGATCCAGCCTCTCAACGTGACCTTGAATTTATAGCGAGAACTTACACTTCTTACGCGGCAGTGTTGCACTACCGATTGGCGAATTATGTTTATAAGCTGCCGTTAGCTTCGGCTGACTCAGCGAGTGCTGTTGTTTATGCAGGGTTGCTTAGTCGGCGAGGAAAGCTCTTGTCGGGGGCTGAAATTCACTTCAGGTGTGAGATTGGTAATCGTTTTGTTCTTGATCATGGATATGGCACTGTCATAGGAGAAACAACGAAAATCGGACATGACTGCTATATCTTGGGAGGCGTTGTTTTGGGAGCGCGGAGCATTTGTAATAATCCGCCTTGCTTGCGCCATCCAACGTTGGGGGATCGTGTTCAAGTCGGTGCGTTTGCAAGTATTTTAGGTCCGGTTTCGATTGGGGATGATACGATGATTGGTGCACATTGTCTTATCTCGGAGGATGTCCCAGCTCAGCACCGAGTAACGCTCGATGGTACCAAAAATGTGGTGAGGTCGATAAGGCGCAGCACTTGATCTTTAGCTGGCGCGTGCATTATCAGAAAAGCCATAGATAAAATTATAAGAAAAGGAATACGTATGAGTTTTGATAGGCTTCCCGTAAAAACATATCTTTATTTCATGGCCCAGTCTGCCAATCTCACGGCCGCCGTTATGTCGGTGACAATGGCGGCCGTGATAGGCGCTCAACTCGCGCCCTCGCCGGCGTGGTCAACTTTACCCTATGGCATGCAGTTTTTTTCTCTGATGTTAGCAACCTACCCAGCATCGAAATTTATGAGCGTCTATGGCCGCCGGGCTGGTTTTCATTTAGGCAGTTTGGCGCTGGCGGTCTCTGGAATCACCGGCTTTTATGCCCTGCAGACAGGTAGCTTTTATTGGCTCATGGCTGCTCACGCCGCACTAGGAGGGTACATTGCCTTCGCAAACTTCAATCGATTTGCCGCAACCGATGGGCTCAGTGCCAAACTGAAGGCAAAGGCGATTTCCTTGGTCGTGGCTGGAGGCGTTGTGGCAGCCTTCATTGGTCCATGGGTGGCGACTTCGCTTCGTTCCGTGGGTGACTTCAGCGAGTTCGCGCTGTGCTACGGTTTTTTTGTGCTGCTGGCGGTCATATCCGCCACTGTTAATCAGATGACGCCAATAGCTGAGACGAAACATTCAGCTAATAGCGCGATACCTGCGCCTCTTCGAAACAGTTTTGACTGGGATCTTGCGCCGCCTATCATTTTTGCGGCAATGGGGTATGGGCTCATGAATTTGCTCATGATCCAAGCCTCGTTGCAGATGGCGGCTATGCATACGCATTTTCAGGTCATCGGTGTCGCTGTTCAGTGGCACGTGTTCGCTATGTTTGCGCCTTCCTTCATCACTGGATATCTGATTGCCCGAATGGGCGTCAATCGGATGGTGTTGCTAGGGCTAGTGCTATTGGCAACGGCCGCCATGATCAATTTTCTTTACCTATCGCAGGCTTCCATATTGATTGCATTGGTTGTGTTAGGTGTGGGTTGGAACTTCACCTATGTGGCAGGAGGCGCGATGCTTGCCCTTCGACTTGAAGGCAACAGAGAGCCCATCAAGGTCCAAGGTGTCAATGACCTTGTTATCGCCGTTATGGCGACTGCTGGGGCGTTTCTTCCAGGCCTGCTACTCGCCATGGTAGGGTGGAGCGGTACCAACGCTGGTGTGGCGATGCTGATGTTGGCACTCATCGCTTATTTCATTACAGTCACACGTCGAACCGCGGCCAAGAAGCAGGTGGTGAAATGACACTCAGCCAAAGTTTGATGATGTGTCCTGGGCTTCTCATGAAGTTGGAGATGAATAATCCGGGAGGGAGCCATAAATATAGAGCGGCGCGCCATATAGTCGAGTCTTCCATAGGTTCGGGTCGCATTGTACCTGGCCGGACAACCGTCATTGAAAAAACGGGCGGTAATTTCGGGTTCGGCCTTCTGGCAGCATGCCAGCCTTATGGTGTACAGGTAGAGTTGGCAATAGGACTGGGTTATAGCGCCAGAAAAAAAGAACTGCTCGCTGGTCTCGGGGCCAAACTGATTGGTCATGATATGCTGGAGAAAGGGGCAACGCCGGCTGAGGTAGTTGATCACTATCTCAGTCACCGAGACTGCGGCAGTAAACAATATTTTTATACCGATCAGTTTAGCAATGCCTTAGGTTTAGAGGCTCACCAGATAGAAACGGGACGAGAGCTTGCAGATCAGATTCGAGCTATCAGCAATGCTCAAAAAATATTGTTCATCGGATGCGCTGGTACGGGGGCTAGCTTCACAGGCGTTTGTCGTGCGTTGTCTGGAAGCGGATTTACAGTACAGGCCCATTTGGTAGAACCTGAAGAGTGTGATACCCGTTTAGGCGAGTTTAGGGATCATCGGCTAGAAGGTATGTCAGTAGGTGTTGCTCCGCCGTTCCTGGACTGGAGTCTGGTGTATTCCGTTCAAAAAGTGACCATTGAAGAGATGATCGACACCCAGCGGTGGGCATATGCGCAGCGAGGGATTTACATCGGTAACAGCTCCGCGGGATGCCTGGCAGTGGCTCGGCGCTTGCATCGTAAAGTTGACCACAGAGACACGCTTGTTGCTTGCATCGCTTATGACGGCGGTTATTGGTATTCAGATATAACAGCCAAATTTAGCAAGCTGGCGTCGTAGAAACCTATAGGCTGCTATTGGAGGGCTTGGTGCTGTTTCAGAAGTGCCTGTTTTCTATTGGAAATAGGAAAGCCGCTGCTGGCTCTATCCTCTTTTCAGGTAGGCGAAGATCCGTGCTGACGGGGCGCTCTATCCAGACCTCTCTTTCTGAAGAAGGTTAGAAAGTGGAGCAGGTAAACACAGATCCTTGCTTTACCCCACAATCGTTAGTTCTCTTCCTTCTTCACCGCCGCCGGCGCCGGTGGCGGGCGCAGGCCCACCTCGGCGTTCAAGGTGAGCTCCTTGCCCTTGCGCATCACCTGGATGGCGATCCTGTCGCCTGGCTTGGTGCGGGCCACCTGATTCATCGACCGACGTCCATCGCCGGCCGCCTCGCCATTGATGCTGAGGATGACGTCGCCCAGTTGCAAACCGGCTTTCTGTGCCGGGCCGCCTTGGAAGACGCCTGCGACCACGATGCCTGGCCGGTCCTTGATGCCGAACGACTCGGCCAGCTCCTCGGTCATCGGCTGCACTTCGATGCCCAGCCAGCCGCGAATCACCTGGCCATGTTCGATGATCGACTTCATCACCTCCAGCGCCAGCTTGGTCGGGATGGCGAAGCCGATGCCCTGCGAACCCCCAGACTTTGAGAAGATCGCCGTGTTGATGCCGGTCAGGTTGCCGTTGGCATCCACCAGGGCGCCGCCGGAGTTGCCGGGGTTGATCGCCGCATCGGTCTGGATGAAATCTTCGTAGGTGTTGAGGCCCAGCTGGTTGCGGCCGGTGGCGCTGATGATACCCATGGTCACCGTCTGGCCTACCCCGAAAGGGTTACCGATGGCCAGGGCGACATCGCCGATGCGGATGCCGTCGGAACGCCCGATGGTGATGGCCGGAACGTTCTTCAGGTCGATCTTGAGCACTGCCAGGTCCGTCTCCGGATCGCTGCCGATCACCCGGGCGAGGGTTTCACGGCCGTCCTTGAGGGCGACCACGATCTGGTCGGCACCTGCGGTCACGTGGTTGTTGGTGAGCAGGTAGCCTTCCGGGCTCATGATCACCGCCGAGCCCAGGCTCGATTCCCAGCGCCGCTGCTTGGGCAGGTTGTCGCCGAAAAAGCGGCGGAACTGCGGATCTTCGAACAGCGGGTGAGCGCCCTTGTTGACCGCTTTGGTGGTGTACAGGTTGGCCACGGCGGGGGCGGCAATCGCCACGGCGTCGGCGTAGGACACCGGGCCCTGGATGACGCTGGCGCTTTGCGGCGCCTGCTGCAGGTTGACGTCCTGGCTGGGCAGGCCCACCCATTGCGGAAAGCGCAGGATAACCAGCAGGGCAATCAATATGCCGGTCAACAGCGGCCAACCAAAGAAGCGCAAGGCCTTGAACATGGGGACAATCCTGGAAGGGAGCGAGGGGCTATTTCTTCGACGCGCAGCGGCGCCATAATGGCCGGCATTATACGGGCGCTTGCGCCGCGCTGAACTGCCTTTGTGGAGACTTTTATGGCTGTGGCACTGAACACGTTGGTCGAAGAAGCCGACCGTTATCTGGGCAGCGCGAAGATCCAGGATTACTGTCCCAATGGTTTGCAGGTGGAAGGGCGCCCGCAGGTCATGCGTATCGTCAGCGGGGTCACGGCAAGCCAGGCGTTGCTCGATGCCGCGGTGGAAGCCAAGGCCGATCTGGTGCTGGTGCATCATGGCTATTTCTGGAAGGGCGAGAACCCCTGTGTGGTCGGCATGAAACAGCGACGTCTGAAGACGTTGCTCAGGCACGACATCAGCCTGTTGGCCTATCACCTGCCGCTGGATGTGCACGCCGAAGTGGGCAACAACGTGCAGCTGGCGCGGCAGCTGGAGCTCACGGTGGAAGGTCCGCTGGACCCGGCCGACAGCCGCGTGGTGGGGCTGATCGGCTCATTGCCTGAACCGATGCACCCGCGCGACTTCGCTCGCCGCGTGCAGGAAGTGCTGGGCCGTGAGCCGTTGCTGATCGAAGGCAGCGAAAAGATCCGGCGCGTGGGCTGGTGCACCGGTGGCGGGCAGGGCTACATCGACCGTGCGATTGCGGCCGGTGTCGACCTGTACATCAGTGGCGAAGCGTCCGAGCAGACTTTTCACAGCGCGCGCGAGAACGACATCAGCTTCATCGCCGCCGGGCATCATGCCACCGAACGCTATGGGGTCCAGGCGCTGGGTGATTACCTGGCACGGCGCTTTGCGCTCGAGCATGTGTTCATCGACTGTCCCAATCCCATCTGATAGCTGGACCGTAGTGCCCGATTCGCGGGCAGAGACCCGCTCCCACATTGCGACCGCGAAGGGGGGGAGCCATGCCGGAACCTCCAAACCACAAGGCATATTGATATACCCCTTCGATCTAACCACCTCCCACGACCCATCCATACGCCGTGTTAAAGTGCCCGGCTCGAACACGGCCCGCAGGCCGTCCATAAAGACTGTATTCCGTGAGTAGCCATGGTCGACAAACTGACGCATCTGAAACAGCTGGAGGCGGAAAGCATCCACATCATTCGTGAGGTGGCCGCTGAGTTCGATAACCCGGTGATGTTGTACTCCATCGGCAAAGACTCGGCCGTGATGCTGCATCTGGCGCGCAAGGCCTTCTTCCCCGGCAAGCTGCCGTTCCCGGTGATGCACGTCGACACCCAGTGGAAGTTCCAGGAAATGTACAAGTTCCGCGATCGCATGGTCGAGGAACTAGGCCTGGACCTGTTGGTGCACGTCAATCCCGAGGGCGTGGCGCAGGGCATCAACCCCTTCACCCACGGCAGCTCCAAGCACACCGACATCATGAAGACCCAGGGCCTGAAACAGGCGCTGGACAAGCACGGCTTCGACGCCGCCTTCGGTGGCGCGCGCCGCGACGAAGAGAAGTCGCGGGCCAAGGAACGGGTCTACTCGTTCCGGGACAGCAAGCACCGCTGGGATCCGAAGAATCAGCGCCCAGAGCTGTGGAACGTCTACAACGGCAAGGTCAACAAGGGCGAATCGATCCGTGTGTTCCCTCTGTCGAACTGGACCGAGCTCGACATCTGGCAGTACATCTACCTGGAAGGCATCCCGATCGTGCCGCTGTACTTCGCCGCCGAACGTGAAGTGATCGAGAAGAACGGCACGCTGATCATGATCGATGACGACCGGATCCTCGAGCACCTCAGCGAGGAAGAGAAGGCCAGCATCGTCAAGAAGAAAGTGCGTTTCCGTACCCTTGGCTGCTACCCGTTGACGGGCGCGGTGGAGTCCGAGGCCGAAAGCCTCACCGACATCATCCAGGAAATGCTCTTGACGCGAACGTCCGAGCGCCAGGGCCGGGTCATCGATCACGATGGCGCCGGTTCCATGGAAGACAAGAAACGTCAGGGCTACTTCTAAAGCAGGGTCAGAACATGTCGCACCAATCCGAATTGATCAGCGAGGACATCCTCGCCTACCTGGCCCAGCACGAACGCAAGGAACTGCTGCGCTTCCTTACCTGCGGCAACGTCGACGACGGCAAGAGCACCCTGATCGGGCGCCTGCTGCACGACTCCAAGATGATCTACGAAGATCACCTGGAAGCCATCACCCGCGACTCGAAGAAATCCGGCACCACGGGTGAAGAAGTCGACCTGGCGCTGCTGGTCGACGGCCTGCAGGCCGAGCGCGAGCAGGGCATCACCATCGATGTCGCCTACCGCTATTTCTCCACGGCCAAGCGCAAGTTCATCATCGCCGACACCCCGGGCCATGAGCAGTACACGCGCAACATGGCCACCGGCGCGTCCACCTGCGACCTGGCGATCATCCTCGTCGATGCCCGCTACGGCGTGCAGACCCAGACCCGCCGGCACAGCTACATCGCGTCCCTGCTGGGCATCAAGCACATCGTTGTGGCCATCAACAAGATGGACCTCAAGGGCTTCGATGAGGGCGTGTTCGAGCAGATCAAGGCCGACTACCTCAAGTTCGCCGAAGCCATCGGCCTGCAACCGACCACCTTGGCCTTCGTGCCGATGTCGGCGCTCAAGGGCGACAACGTGGTCAACCGCAGCGAGCAATCGCCGTGGTACACCGGCCAGACCCTGATGGAGATTCTGGAAACCGTGGAAGTGGCGGCCGATCGCAACTTCGACGACCTGCGTTTCCCGGTTCAGTACGTCAACCGACCGAACCTGAACTTCCGCGGCTTCGCCGGCACCCTGGCCAGCGGTATCGTGCACAAGGGCGACGAAGTGGTGGTGTTGCCTTCGGGCAAGAGCAGCCGGGTCAAATCCATCGTCACCTTCGAGGGTGAGCTGGAACACGCCGGTCCCGGCCAGGCCGTGACCCTGACCATGGAAGACGAGATCGACATCTCCCGTGGCGACCTGCTGGTGCATGCCGCCAACGTGCCGACCGTCTCCGACAGCTTCGAAGCGATGCTGGTGTGGATGGCCGAAGAGCCGATGCTGCCGGGCAAGAAGTACGACATCAAGCGGGCCACCAGCTACGTGCCGGGCTCGATCGCCAGCATCGTGCACAAGGTCGATGTCAACACCCTGGCCGAAGGCCCGGCCAGTGCGCTGCAGCTCAACGAGATCGGCAAGGTCAAGGTGTCGCTGGACAGCGCCATCGCTCTGGACGGTTACGACAGCAACCGCACCACCGGCGCGTTCATCATCATCGACCGCCTGACCAACGGCACCGTCGGCGCCGGCATGATCATCGCACCGGCAGTCGCCACCCAGGGCGGCGAGTCCCACGGTCGCTCCGCTCATGTAACCACTGAGGAGCGTGCCCAGCGCTTCGGTCAGCAACCGGCTACCGTGCTGTTCAGCGGTCTGTCGGGCGCGGGCAAGAGCACCCTGGCCTACGCCGTCGAGCGCAAGCTGTTCGACATGGGCCGCGCAGTGTTCGTGCTCGATGGCCAGAACCTGCGGCATGACCTGAACAAAGGTCTGCCACAGGACCGCGCCGGGCGTACCGAAAACTGGCGTCGTGCCGCTCACGTGGCGCGCCAGTTCAACGAAGCAGGGCTGGTGACCCTGGCCGCCTTCGTGGCGCCGGATGCAGCCGGCCGTGAGCAGGCGCGTGACCTGATCGGTAGCGATCGGCTGCTGACCGTCTACGTCCAGGCCTCGCCGCTGGTCTGCCGCGAACGCGACCCTCAGGGTCTGTACGCTGCGGATCAGGACAACATCCCGGGCGAGTCTTTCCCCTACGATGTGCCGTTGAATGCCGATCTGGTGATCGATACCCAGGCCTCGTCCGTCGAGGAAGGCGTCAAGCGAGTCCTGGATCTGCTGCGCAGCCGCGGCGCGATCTAAGCCTTGCGAAACGACAAGAGACCCCGCCACGGCGGGGTCTTTTGTTTACGGTGACTAACTGTCTACCACCGGGCAGGGCGCTGAACGGTGCCTGATGCGCTTTCATACATTCTTGAAGGCGCCAGCCCCCGTGACCCATCTTCTTTCCCTGAGCGGTGAAATCGCTCGATCCGCCCCCATGGCCAGCAGTGTCAGCAAGCGTTTCGCCAGCCGCCCCTCGTTGCGCGATGTCGCGCTGCAGGTCCTGAAAACACAGTTCGCCGTCCAGTACCCGAAGTTGGATGTGGATTTTTCCCATGTTCATCTGTTCGAGCCCATCGGCCCAACGAGCGCGGCATCGTTCGCGGGGTACCGCAAGCTGTTGCTGGCCGATGCCCTGATCGACCGCTTTCTGCATGATGAAAACATCATTCTCGTTCAGGGCTACCACTTTCTCACTGCACAGGCAGGTGCCGAAAACCCGAGCGCGCTGGCCGTGGACATGACTCAGGTGCAGGGCATCGTCAACGAGTGGGGCCCGCAGATACTGCAAGCCTACAGCGAAGCGTTGTGTACTTACTGGGACGCGACCGAGTCGGCAGGAGGCAATCGCTGGCAATGGCTGGGCAGCGCGCTGCAGTCCAGGCTCCAGCACAGCATCGAACGCGAGCAGACGGCAGGTCGCCTGAGCAACGACCAAGGCGCTACTGCCATGCTGCTGGTCACGATGCCAGGCGCCCGTCAGCGCGCGCTGTACGCTGCAGACACCATCGAAGCGAGCCTGGTCAGTGTCCAGGCCATGGGCGTGCCGTTGCAGCGCCACGCCGAACTCACCCACGCCTTGATCATCCGCCGGCGGGTCGGCAGCCAGGGCGGCGAAGTGTTGCTGATGTACACCCCGGTCAACGGGCTTGAGAGCTTCCCGACCTTACAGGCGATGGCCGATGCATTCGCCATGCACCTGGGGCATGCGGTCACCGGCCCGGCGCTGGAGCTGGCGCTGTATTCGCCCACGGGCAACATCTTCGAGGCGCAGGCCCAGGCCATTCTGGAGCAACAACTCGAAGCGGTGCAGACACTGGGGACTTATTGCCGAACCAATGGCCTCGGGGCAGGGGCTCTGGAGCGGGGCACCGAGCATGTGACATGCCTGTTCGATATCGACAGCGCCGAAGAGCGCGCCCGCCTGCAAGCCGTGCAAGCGGGTTTGCCAGCATGGCTGACGAAGGCCGATGACGCGCAACGCCGAGAGTTCTCGTTGTACCTGGCAACGTTGGCCACCTTGCGCGAACAGCAGCAACAGGCCTCGTTTCTGGACGGCATCCCCACCATCACCGACTTTGCCGAACAAGCGCTGATCAGACAGATCGCCCTGGACCATCCGCATGCAATGCTCGGCGCTGTCGATGACATCGAAGTGCATATCCTGACGGTGCCGAACGCGCAGTTGAGCATCGTCAATGCCGGTGACATGACCTTGGAGGATCATGTCATCAGCCTTGTGGACCTTGCTCTTTACAACCTCTCGGGCCGACCTCAGGGGCGCTTGCTGATCCAGCCCAAGGCGGGTGTCACGCTGCCTGCCTGGGTCGACGAGACCAGTATCCAGGCCTTGGTCACCAGGACCGACGCCGCAGGCGGCTACCTGGCGTTGCTCAAGGAGAAACTGCTGCAGAACCCCGGCGAGTCCACTCGGCGCCAGGCATTGTTCACCAGTCAGTTGCAGTGTCAGTTGCCCATGCTGGCGTTGGAAAACAGCATTCGCGGGCTGTGCGGATTCACCCGCCTGGGCTGGAAGTACGTGGCCGGGGTCATGGAAGTCGCAGGCAACCCTGAAATCGAAGGCATCAGTGTGGGCATTCAGGCGCTCGGCATACTGCCCGGGGCGGACATGAAGGTCGACAGGGTCTGCAACATGTATGTCATCGCCGCCACCGACGGTTCCGGTCTGCAGGTGCTGTACCGCCCGCTCATGCAGCCGACGTTGATCCAATACTCGGACCGCGCGGCTCTGTTCGAGGCCATCGCCGAGGAGGGCGAGGTGCAGCGTAGCGTGCTCGACTGGCTCGATGCCCCGGCCCGTGCCCGATACGCCAACGGTGGCTTTCATCAGCCGCACCTGGTGCGGTTCGGCCAAGGTTCGGACTATGCGCCGCTCAGCGTTCCTGTTGCAGCCACCTTGAAGGGCATCGCCCTGGGTGGCGATGTATTGGCCGAGCTGTACCAGGGCAGCGCGAATGCCCTGATTACGGTGGCTGATCGGCAGTCGATTTCCAGCGAGGAAAGCCGCTGGATCGGTTATCGCGCGCTGGGCTGGACCGTGTTCAACGCGCTCTTGCCCGTTCTTTCGGGACCCTTGGCCACCGCCGGCTGGCTGATCCAGGCCATGGCCGCGAGCAACGTCACGCTGGTCGCGCAGGCCAGCGGCGACAAGACTGCGGCAGATGATCAACTGGTGGACCTGCTCTTCAACATTGCGTTGGTATTGCTGATTCATACCTCCGAGCGGGCCATGGCGATCCGCGAGTTTCGCCAGCCGGTACTGCCCGTACCTGCAAAGGCGGTGGTGACGACGCAGTTATCACTGACACCGGTGCAGGCCTTCGACGCCAACGCGCACCTGAGTTTTTCCTGGGCGCGTGCCCAGCACCGGCTCAGCCCCGAGGATGCCACTGCGTTGGCCAGCTACCGCGTTGCTGCTCCGCAGCCGATGCCCGAGCCCCTGCCACATGGTGCGTTGCGCGGTTTGTACCTGGATGGTGAGCGCTGGTTGTTGCCACTGGAGGGGCATTTCTATCAGGTCATGGTCGATGATGGGCGGGTGCGCATCATCGATGCCGCTCGCCCGCAGACACCGGGGCCCTGGGTGGAGCGCGATGAAGTCGGGCGCTGGCGTCTGGATCTGCACCTGCGTCTGCGCGGCGGTGGACCCAAGCGCAGCATTGCGGCACTGCGGGCAGCCAATCGACAGCGGATGCAGGCCTGTGACCAGCAGATCATTGAATTCAATCAGAAGCGCTCGTCTTTGCACGAACAGGTCAACGCGGTGTTGCGCAAGGTCAACCGTGCCTTCGAGGCTAAGGACAGCGAACGCCTCAGAGGGCTGCGCAATGCCCTGAGCGAGGCGACCGGCAATTATCTGGCCGCGTTGCGCCAGGTACTTGCGGTCAGTCTGGAGCTCAACCAGCTCGAGCCCTACGGCAACCGTGCCAAGGAGCAGGCCAGCCTGCTGTTCCAATTGTGTGAGGTGGGCCAGGAAGAGGTCATCAACCTGCGCTACAAAAGTCTGGATTATCGCGACAGGGCCGATGACATCAGTGCGCTTCTGGACGGCTCAGACATGAGCGAGCAGCAGTCTCGACTGTTTTTCGATTATGTCAGCGACAGTATCGATATCCTCGACAAGCAGGTTCAACTGAGCAAAGAACTCACCCAGTGGAAAGAGCAGCTGCGGCGCATGCCGATCGAAGGCGCGACAGCACTGGAGAAACTGGCCGCAAACTGGATCGAGGCCTTGTCGATCCGACGCTGGATCGGCCTGCTGGTGGATGGCCTGGCGCTGACCAGCATCCGCCATATCGCCACCTCGCAAGTGGCTGATCGGATGATGGACTCGGTGGCCGAGCCGGTTCGCCTGGCGGCGCAGACCCATGCCGCGCTGGAAGAAACCGCCGAATACTCCCTCAACGATCGGGTCGAATTGCTCAACAGTCTGGACCTGCAATATGAGGCTGCCCAGCAATCCCTGGCGTTCTATACCAATGAGCATGGCGAGCAGTTGCACGAGCCTGCGCGTCTGCGCCTGGCCGGCCTGATTCAGGAGTTGCGCGACAGTGCCCAGGCCGCGCTGGTGCCGCTGATCCGCGAACAGTTCAAGATGACCCGCAAGCAGCGCCAGCAGGCGCGTCACAAGAACATCTTCGTGACCCGTCACAGAGGGTTGGTGGTCGGGCAGCGTCGGACCAAGGTTGCCGTCACCGATCGCGACATCGTCGACGTGATCGACCCCATCGAAAAGAAAGTTCTGGCCTCGTTTGGCAAGGATCCGGCACAGGCTGATTGGGAGGCGCTGAAAACACCCGAGGTGGCGCGTCCACGACCGGCGGGCCGCTCGCTGAACGTGGCGATCCGGCGTGGCAACCAGCTGTTGCACGGTGCCGACCAGCAGACCCGTACGGCCTGGAAGGAAGCGCAAAAGCCCTATCTGCCGGTGGAGGTCGAGGATCGGCTACGGCTGTATGCACAGCAGTTGAATGAGGCGGCCGATGCCGTCGAACAGCAACTGACCCGCGACAATGAGGTGGACGAGGCCACCAGCCAGCAGACATCAGCCCATGGTCGCGCGCAGCTGTTTCGTGACAAGGCCGCCGAGTTGATCGAGCAAGGACGCCTGATCCGCATTCATATGGTCAAGTGGCAGCCCCCGGCGGCGGCTCGGGTTGACTACCTGTACCGTCAGGGTGCAGCACGGATCAGCCGCGTGGGGGCTCGCAGCAAGCTCAAACGCTCGCCCGGCTATCTGGAGGAATACCTGGTGGCCGATACGGCGGGAAAACCCTTGTGGTACGCCCACTTTCACTACGCGCATCCACGCGGCCCTCGTGATGCCTACACCGCGGCACACTTGAAAACCGTGGAGCAACGCTTCGACGGAATCGAGAAACAAAAGACCGACGAAGCAACCCACGGCAAATGGATCGGGATACTGCGCAGCGAAATCGCGCCGCCTTACGATGAAGTGTACCTGGCGCTCTGAGCCTGGCGCTCGGCCCATCGTTGGCCGGGGCATGAAAAAAACGGGGCCTGATGATTCAGGCCCCGTTTTTTTTTGCCGCATTCTTCACACTGATCGAACGGGCCGCCTTACTTGCGCTTCAGGCCGTATTGCTCGTCCAGCATGCCAGGCGAGTTCGCTGCCTTGGGCGCATAGTCGCGAGGTGGCTCGGCATCGCGCGGCGGTGTCAGGCGCTCGCGGTGGGGCTGCGGCGCGTCCGAATGCAGGGCGGCGAGCAGGCGCTGGCGAGTGAGTTCGTCCAGGGCCAGACGGTCGGCGCCTTCGGCCAGGTGGTCCTGCACTTCCTGATAGCTCTGGGTCAGTTTCTTGACCAGGATCGCGGTGCTGTTGAAATGGGTGACCACCTCGTTCTGGTAGGTATCGAAACGTTCCTGGATATCATCGAGCTGACGCTGTGTGCCATTGGGCACGGCACGGGGTGCCAGGCGCGCGACGGCAAAACCGATGACCACACCGACCACCAGGGCCAGGGTTGGCAACAACCAAACTAAGAGCGAGAGTTCCACGAGTCCTTCCTCTATAAACGGCTTTGCTTTACGTTAACGGCTCGGACCTGCGCTGTATACCGCGCACTTGCGCAATTTCACAGGCCAGAATCTTCCAGCTAGACGAGTCGACCCCTGTTGGGGTCACGGAGTTCACCCCTTGCTCATCCGCGAAACCGCAGTTTTCATCGACGGCCCGCAGGGCCCACTCGAAGCGTTGTACCTCGACACCGCCGATGCTACGGGCATCGCCTTGATCTGCCACCCCAATCCGGTACAGGGCGGGACCATGCTCAACAAGGTGGTGTCCACCTTGCAACGCACCGCTCGCGATGCCGGCATGCTGACGCTGCGCTTCAACTACCGCGGCGTCGGCGCCAGCGCCGGAAGCCATGACATGGGCAGCGGCGAAGTCGGCGATGCCTGGGCCGTGGCCCGCTGGCTTCGAGCGAAACACCCCGAACTGCCGCTGACGATTCTGGGCTTTTCCTTTGGCGGTTTCGTGGCAGCCACCCTGGCCGGCCGCCTGGAGGCTGAAGGCGAGGCGGTGCAGCAGTTGTTCATGGTCGCTCCAGCGGTGATGCGGCTAACCGAGCGCTTGCCGCAGCAGGCCACGTTGACCGTGATCCAGCCGGATGCCGACGAAGTGGTCGATCCACAGCTCGTCTACGACTGGTCCGACAAGCTCGAGCGCCCCCACGAGCTGCTGAAAGTGGCAGAATGCGGGCACTTTTTCCACGGCAAGCTGACCGACCTCAAGGATCTGCTGCTGCCGCGTCTTTCGAACTGATGCCCGTCCACGGCTCCTGAACAAGAATCGACCCATGACCACTCGTATCCTGACCGGTATCACCACCACTGGCACGCCTCACCTTGGCAACTATGCCGGCGCCATCCGCCCGGCGATCGTTGCCAGTCGCCAGAGTGACGCTGACTCGTTCTATTTCCTGGCCGATTACCATGCCCTGATCAAATGCGATGACCCGCTGCGTATCCAGCGCTCGCGTCTGGAAATCGCGGCCACCTGGCTGGCGTCGGGTCTGGATGTGGAGCGGGTGACGTTCTATCGGCAGTCCGATATCCCGGAAATCCCGGAACTGACCTGGCTGCTGACCTGCGTGGCCGCCAAGGGCCTGCTCAACCGCGCCCATGCCTACAAGGCGTCGGTGGACAAGAACGTCGAAACCGGTGAGGACCCCGATGCCGGCATCTCCATGGGCCTGTACAGCTATCCGGTGCTGATGGCCGCCGACATCCTGATGTTCAATGCGCACAAGGTGCCGGTCGGCCGCGACCAGATCCAGCACGTGGAGATGGCCCGCGACATCGGCCAGCGCTTCAACCACCTGTTCGGCAAGGGCCGCGAGTTCTTCGTCATGCCCGAGGCGTTGATCGAGGAAAGCGTCGCCACCTTGCCCGGCCTGGACGGGCGCAAGATGTCCAAGAGCTACGACAACACCATTCCGTTGTTCACCAGCGCCAAGGACATGAAAGACGCCCTCTCGCGCATCGTCACCGACTCGCGCGCGCCGGGCGAAGCCAAGGACCCGGACGATTCGCACCTGTTCACCTTGTTCCAGGCCTTCGCCACGCCTGAGCAGAGTGCCGAGTTCCATGCCGCACTGCGTGAGGGGCTGGGTTGGGGCGAGGCCAAGGCGCGCCTGTTCAACCTGCTCGATGCCGAGCTGGGTGAAGCCCGCGAGCGTTATCACCACTTCATCGAGCGCCCGGCGGAACTGGAAGACATCCTCCTGGCCGGCGCCGCCAAAGCGCGAGCCGTTGCCACGCCGTTCCTGGGTGAGCTGCGCGAGGCGGTGGGGCTGCGCTCCTTCCGCGAGCAGGTGCAGGTGACCACGGCAGGCAAGAAGAAAGCCGCCAAGGCTGCACGCTTCGTCAGCTTCCGTGACGACGACGGCAGCTTCCGCTTCCGTCTGCTCGACGCCAGCGGCGAGCAACTGCTGCTGTCGCGCAGCTTCGCCGACGGCAAGGCGGCCGGGCAGGTCAGCAAGCAATTGCAGCAGGGCGGTGAACTGGACATCCGCAGCGATGCCGAAAGCTTCACGCTGTGGCTGGACGACACCTGCGTGGCCGATGGCCCGGCGTTCACCACGACAGAGGCCCGCGATACCGCCATTCAGGCGTTGCGCAAGGCACTGCAGCCCCAAGGGGAGTGATGCGACACCCTGTCGCAAAGCTCATTGCCATTATCCTGGGCCGTCGCTACAGTGACGGCCCGTTTTTGTTGCCTTGCTAACGAATATGACGCCCCTAGAACGATACCAAGCCGATCTCAAACGTCCCGAATTCTTCCACGACGCCGCCCAGGAAAATGCCGTCCGCCACCTGCAGCGTCTGTACGACGATCTGGTCGCCGCCGGGCACAGCAAACCTGGCGTGTTCGGCAAGCTGTTCGGCAAGAAGGAACCCAAGCTGGTCAAGGGGATTTACTTCTGGGGCGGCGTCGGCCGCGGCAAGACCTACCTGGTCGACACCTTCTTCGACGCCTTGCCGTTCGAGCAGAAAGTGCGTACGCACTTCCACCGTTTCATGAAGCGCGTGCACGAGGAACTGAAAACCCTCAAGGACGTGAAGAACCCGCTGACGGTGATCGCCAAGCGGTTCTCCGACGAGGCGCGGGTGATCTGCTTCGACGAATTCTTCGTTTCGGACATCACCGACGCGATGATCCTGGGCACCTTGATGGAAGAGCTGTTCAAGAACGGCGTGACGCTGGTGGCGACCTCCAACATCGTGCCTGACGGCCTGTACAAGGACGGTCTGCAACGAGCGCGCTTCCTGCCGGCGATCGCGCTGATCAAGGAGCACACCGAGATCGTCAACGTCGACAGCGGCGTCGACTATCGCCTGCGTCACCTGGAGCAGGCCGAGCTGTTCCACTCACCGCTCAACGAAGCCGCCCAGGCGAGCATGCGCGAAAGCTTCAAGGCGCTGACCCACAACAGCACCAAGGTGGTCGAGAACGACCCCCTGATGATCGAGAATCGCGAGATCCGCGCGCTGCGCACCTGTGATGATGTGGCCTGGTTCGAATTCCGCGAGCTGTGCGACGGCCCACGCAGCCAGAACGACTACATCGAGCTGGGCAAGATCTTCAATGCCGTACTGCTCAGTGGTGTCGAGCAGATGAGCGTGACCACCGACGACATCGCTCGCCGCTTCATCAACATGGTCGACGAGTTCTACGATCGCAACGTGAAGCTGATCATCTCGGCTGAAGTGGAGCTCAAGGACCTGTACACCGGTGGTCGCCTGAACTTCGAGTTCCAGCGCACCTTGAGCCGCCTGCTGGAAATGCAGTCCCACGAGTTCCTGTCCCGAGCGCACAAGCCCTGACAGACCGCAGCGCCCGATTCGCGGCCGCTGACCGCTCCTACAATTGTCCGTGGGAGCGGTCAGCGGCCGCGAATAATTCCCCGTAGGAGCGGTCCGTGGCCGCGAAGGGCGCACCGCGATGCTTCCTCAAGCCGCCTGCATGAACTGCTGCCGATAGCCATTGGGCGACAGTTCGGTGTGCTGGCGGAACAGCCGCGCGAAGAAGCTCGCATCGTCGTACCCCACTTCATAGCTGATCGTCTTGACGCTCTTGCGGGTACCTGACAACAGGCCCTTGGCAGTTTCGATGCGCAGCCGCTGCAGGTAATGCAGCGGCTTGTCGCCAGTGGCGGCGTGGAAACGACGCATGAAGTTGCGGATGCTCATGCCGCGCTCGCGGGCTACGTCCTCGAAACGAAATTTCTCGGCGAAATGCTCTTCGAGCCATTGCTGGATGTGCAGGATCGGCACGTCACGGTGCAGCTTCTGGCCACCGAAGCCAATGCGTCCAGGCGTATAGCTGCGCTGCACTTCGTACAGGGTGTCGCGTGACACCGCCTGGGCTACATGAGCGCCACAGAACCGCTCGATCAGATGAATGTACAGGTCGCAGGCCGACACCGGCCCACCGGCACAGAAGAGGTTGTCCGCGTCGGTCAGGTGCTTGTCCTGATTGAGGCGAACGCCGGGAAAGCGATGCTTGAATTCTTCGAAGAAGCGCCAGTAGGTGGTCGCTTCCTTGCCGTCCAGCAGGCCGCTGGCAGCCAGCCAGAACACGCCGCTGGCCTCACCGCACAGGACCGCGCCGCGGCCGTGTTGGGCGCACAGCCAGGGCAGCACCTGCGGGTAGCGCGCCGCAGCACTGTCGAAGTCGCCCCAGCAAGCGGGCAGGATGATCAGGTCGGCGTCTTCCAGACCACCGTCCACCGGCAGCATGACCTCGCTGAAACTGCGCACCGGCAGCCCGTCCGGGCTGACCAGGCGGGTCTCGAAGAGCGCATGGCGGTCCAGGCCCAGCTGCTTGCCGTAGCGCAGGCTGGCCATGTGGAAGAAGTCCTTGGCCTGCATCAGGGTCGAGGCCATGACTTGATCGGTGGCCAGAATGCAGACGCGCCGCAGCGCAGGCGTGTGGGGCGTGAAGATCATGATTTTATTCTTGTGGGGTGAAAGCGGTCAGGATATGGCCGAAGTGCCGCTGGATTCAAGCGAGGTCGCGAAGGGGAAGGGTATTGATCCCTTTGCGGCCGCTGACCGCTCCTACGAAAGATGTTCAGATCCCTGTAGGAGCGGCCAGTGGCCGCGAAGAGGCCATCAGCAACAGCAGCAATCGAAAGTCACGGCGCCGGATTCGGCTGCGCCTTGTGGATCGCCTCGATACCCGCCAGCACCTCTTCGGACAGTTGCAGATCGATGCTCGCCAGGTTGCTGTCCAGTTGTTCCAGCGAGGTCGCGCCGATGATGTTGCTGGTCACGAACGGCTGCGCGGTCACGAAGGCCAGGGCCATCTGCGCCGGGTCCAGACCGTGTTCGCGGGCCAGCGCCACGTAGCGGCTGGTGGCAGCGATGGCCTGGTCGTTGGCGTAGCGGGTGAAACGGCTGAACAGCGCCAGACGGCTGCCGGCCGGACGTGCGCCGTTCTCGAACTTGCCCGAAAGCATGCCGAACGCCAGGGGCGAGTAGGCCAGCAGCCCGCACTGCTCACGGATCGCCACTTCGGCCAGGCCGACCTCGAAGGTGCGGTTGAGCAGGTTGTACGGGTTCTGGATGGACACCGGGCGGGGCAGGTTGCCGCTGTCGGCCAGACCCAGGAACTTCATCGTGCCCCACGGCGTTTCGTTGGACAGCCCGACATGCCGGATCTTGCCGGCCTTGACCTGTTCGTCGAGCACCTGCAGGGTTTCCTGCAACGGTGTGTCGAGGTGGTCCTGGGTGTGCTGATAGCCCAGCTTGCCGAAGAAGTTGGTGCTGCGTTCCGGCCAGTGCAACTGATAGAGGTCGATCCAGTCGGTCTGCAACCGCTGCAGGCTGGCATCCAGGGCCGCGACGATGTGCTCGCGGTTGAATTTAAGCTGGCCATCGCGGATATGGCTGATGCCGTTGCCGGGGCCGGCGATCTTGCTCGCCAGGATCCAGTCGGCGCGGTCGCCCTGGCGCTTGAACCAGTTGCCGATCACCCGCTCGGTGGCGGCATAGGTTTCCGGACGCGGTGGCACGGGGTACATTTCCGCCGTGTCGAGGAAATTGATGCCGGCCGTCTTGGCCCTTTCTATCTGCGCGAAGCCTTGCTCCTCGGTGTTCTGCTCGCCCCAGGTCATCGTGCCCAGGCACAGCGCGCTCACGTTCAGATCGGTACGTCCCAGCTTGCGATAGTGCATCGGTGACTCCTCTTGGCAAAGGAATCATAAAAGCAGGTTGATATTTTTTTCGCAATCTGGATAATTCGGCCCCTCTCTGTGAAGTGGAAGTGATGCCCCCCTCCCGGAAGAATTTTGCCGTGTATGTGACGCGAAGACCCGAGCCCCCCAAAAGTGTCCCGTGCCCGGCTGCCTTTGACTTGTCAAAGTAAGCACTATTCAGTAAGATCCGCCGTCTCTTTTTGCTGGGCGGCCCCTGAGGCTATAAAGAATGAAAACTTTTACTGCTAAACCGGAAACAGTAAAGCGCGACTGGTTCGTCGTTGATGCTGCTGGTCAGACCCTGGGTCGTCTGGCTACAGAAATCGCGAGCCGTCTGCGTGGCAAGCACAAGCCTGAGTACACTCCTCACGTTGACACCGGCGACTACATCGTCGTCATCAACGCCGAGCAGGTGCGTGTCACTGGTGCCAAAACCACTGACAAGATCTACTACTCCCACTCCGGTTTCCCGGGCGGTATCAAGTCGATCAACTTCGAAAAGCTGATCGCCAAGGCGCCAGAGCGCGTGCTCGAGACCGCGGTTAAGGGCATGCTGCCCAAGAACCCGCTGGGTCGCGACATGTACCGTAAGCTGAAAGTCTATGCGGGCGCTGCTCACCCTCATACTGCTCAGCAGCCCCAAGAACTGAAGTTTTAACGGAATAGTTCATTATGTCGGCGACTCAAAATTACGGCACTGGCCGTCGCAAGACCGCAACCGCTCGCGTTTTCCTGCGTCCGGGCACCGGTAACATCTCCATCAACAATCGCACTCTGGACACCTTCTTCGGTCGCGAAACTGCCCGCATGGTAGTTCGCCAGCCGCTGGAGCTGACCGAGAACACCGAGAAGTTCGACATCTACGTCACCGTCATCGGTGGTGGTGTCAGCGGTCAGGCCGGTGCGATCCGTCACGGTATCACCCGTGCACTGATGGACTACGACGAAGCACTGCGTCCGGCCCTGCGTAAAGCAGGCTTCGTGACTCGCGATGCTCGTGAAGTTGAACGTAAGAAAGTCGGTCTGCGTAAAGCGCGTAAGCGTCCGCAGTACTCGAAGCGTTAATTCGCGTCTTCGTTCCAGAAAAACCCGGTTCTCGCGAGCCGGGTTTTTTTTCGCCCGTCAATCCGTCAAAGGCGCTGGTACACTGCGCGCTGGACAATGCAGATGCCTGTTGCAGCAGGCTAAGGTAGAGGATGGCGGACGAGCAGGGCGGGGTGTGTGACATCGACCAGGGTCGCCGTCGCTTTCTAGTCAGAACCACGGCGCTGGTGGGCGCTGCCGGTGCGGTCGGCGCAGCGGTGCCGTTCGTGGCTTCATGGCAACCCAGCGCCAAGGCTCGCGCCGCAGCAGCGCCGGTCAAGGTCAACATTGCCAAGATCGAGCCTGGGCAGCAGATGGTCGCCCGCTGGCGTGGCCAACCCGTATTCATCTGCCGGCGCACGCCACAGGTACTCGACAATCTTGCCCACGACATTGACCATCTGGCCGATCCCGAATCGCGCGATTCGGACCAGCCAACGTATGTCGACGCCGCGTTGCGCGCCATCCGGCCCGAGGTGCTGGTGGTGGTCGGCATCTGCACCCACCTGGGTTGCTCGCCCACCTTCCGGCCCGAGGTGGCGCCAGCCGACCTGGGGCCGGACTGGCAGGGCGGGTATTTCTGCCCCTGTCATGGCTCGCACTACGATCTGGCTGGGCGTGTCTACAAGGCACAGCCCGCACCCTTGAACCTCGCCGTGCCACCGCATTACTACGAAAGTGCCGATGTGCTCGTGCTGGGCATCGATGGGGAGAGTGCCTGATGCGAGGCCTGTTGCAGTGGATCGAAGCGCGCCTGCCGGTGGGCAGGGTGTGGCGCAACCACCTGAGCCAGTACTACGTCCCGAAGAATCTGAGTGTTTTCTACATTTTCGGATCTCTGGCGCTGCTGATGCTGCTCAATCAGTTGCTCACCGGCATCTGGCTGACCATGAACTACACGCCCACGGCCGAGGGAGCTTTCGCGTCCATCGAGTACATCATGCGCGACGTCGAATATGGCTGGCTGCTGCGCTACCTGCATTCCACCGGTGCTTCGGCATTCTTCATCGTGATCTACCTGCACATGTTCCGCAGCCTGCTGTATGGCTCCTATCAGAAACCGCGCGAGCTGGTGTGGGTGTTCGGCATGTCGATCTATCTGCTGCTGATGGCGGAGGCCTTCATGGGGTACCTGTTGCCGTGGGGGCAGATGTCGTACTGGGGCGCGCAAGTGATCATCTCGCTGTTCGGTGCCATCCCTATCGTGGGCGCCGATCTGGCCCAGTGGATCCGCGGCGACTACCTGGTCTCGGGCGTGACCTTGAACCGTTTCTTTGCCTTGCATGTGGTGGCCTTGCCGCTGCTGATCGTGGCGCTGGTGGTGCTGCACATTCTGGCGCTGCACGAGGTGGGCTCGAACAACCCCGACGGCATCGACATCAAGCGCCTGCGCGACGCGGACGGCAAGCCGCTGGACGGCATTGCCTTTCATCCCTACTACACGGTCAAGGATCTGCTCGGGGTGGCGGTGTTTCTGTTCGTGTTCAGTGCCGTGGTGTTCTTTTTTCCGCAGATGGGCGGGTACTTTCTGGAACCGGCCAATTTCGAGCCCGCGAACGTGCTCAAGACGCCGGAGCACATTGCCCCCGTCTGGTACTTCACCCCGTTCTACGCGATTCTGCGCGCCGTGCCCGACAAGCTCATGGGCGTGTGCGCCATGGGCCTGGCGATCGCCATTGTGTTCGTGCTGCCCTGGCTGGACCGCAGTCCGGTGAAGTCGATGCGCTACAAGGGAGGGTTCAGCCGCGCTGCATTGGCGTTGTTCTGCCTGGCGTTCGTGGCGCTGGGCTACCTGGGTATGCAACCGGCCACGACCGCCACGATCTGGGCGGCGCGGGTGTGCATGGTGCTGTACTTTGGCTATTTCCTGGCGATGCCGCTGTACACGCGTCGGGAAATCACCCGGCCGGTGCCCGATCGGATTCCAAGCCGATGAAAGCGCTGATTGCATTTGTGCTGCTGCTGTTGTTGTCGCCGCTGACGGTCCTTGCGGCACCCGTCCCCTCTGGCGTGCAACCTATGGTGATCGACGTGATCGACATGACCGACAAGGCTGCTTTGCGCGACGGTGCGAACACCTTTGTCGGCTATTGCATGGGCTGCCATGGCACGCAATTTCAGCGGTACCAGACGGTGGCCGACGATTTGGGCATACCCTATGAACAGATGTTGCAGACCTTGGCGCCAGCAGGGGCGAGTATTGCCGACCCCATGCAGACACGTTTGCTGCCGGAAGATGCCAAGGCCTGGTTCGGCGCCGAGGTCCCCGACCTGACCCTGATCGCTCGCGTGAGGGGTACCGACTGGCTGTACGCCTACCTGCAGGGCTTCTACGCCGACCCGGCGCGGCCCTGGGGTGTGAACAATACCGTCTACCCCAACGTCGGCATGCCTAATGTGCTGGAAAGCCTGCAGGGCCGTCAGGTACTCGACTGTGCCGAGCCGACGGCGCAACCGTGCACGCGTCTGCGCGTCACACCCGGTACCGGTAGCCTCGACGCTCGGCAATTCGACGACAAGGTCAGGAACCTGGTGGCGTTCCTGGCCTACTCGGCCGACCCGGTACAGACCAAAAGCCGGCAGATTGGCTTGTACGTATTGCTGTACCTGGCGGTGCTGATCCTCCTCGCTTACTTGCTGAAACGCGAATACTGGAAGGACGTGGGTTGAAAGTGCGGTAAACTTCGCGGCTTGCTTGCGTCCCCTGCTGGGGTCGCTCGTTTTTGCATTCATACTCTATACGCGAGGAGGACCGCCATGGGCGTGACCAATCGGTTGGCCTGTTACTCCGACCCCGCCGACCACTATTCTCATCGGGTGCGCATCGTTCTCGCCGAGAAAGGCGTCAGCGCAGAGATCATCAACGTGGAAGGCGGTCGTCTGCCACCCCGGCTGATCGAAGTGAACCCCTACGGCAGCACGCCGACGCTGGTCGACCGGGACCTGGCCCTGTTCGAATCGACCGTGGTGATGGAATACCTCGACGAACGATATCCCCATCCGCCGCTGTTGCCGGTGTATCCGGTGGCGCGCGCCAACAGCCGACTGCTGATCCACCGCATCCAGCGGGACTGGTGCGGCCTGGCCGATCTGATCCTGGATCCGCGCAGCAAGGAAGCCGCCCGCGTCCAGGCGCGCAAGGAGCTGCGCGAAAGCCTGACCGGCGTGTCGGCTCTGTTCGCTGACAAGCCCTGCTTCCTCAGCGATGAGCAAAGTCTGGTCGACTGCTGTCTACTGCCGATACTCTGGCGCTTGCCGATCATGGGTATCGAACTGCCGCGGCCCGCCAAGCCGCTGCTCGACTATATGGAACGTCAGTTCGCACGGGAGGCCTTCAAGGCCAGCCTGTCTGCCGCTGAACGTGAAATGCGCTAGGTTTTGAGGAGCCGTTGATGAACTCCAGTCGTCCCTATCTGATCCGCGCGCTGTACGAGTGGATCGTCGACAATGACTGCACCCCCCACATGCTGGTCAATGCCGAGTATCCCTCGGTACGGGTCCCGCAAGGTTTTGCCAGCGATGGCCAGATCGTATTGAACGTGTCGCCCAGCGCCGTACGCAACCTGCATATGGATAACGAAGCGGTCAGTTTCGACGGTCGTTTCGGTGGCGTATCGCACACGCTGTTCGTGCCTACAGGCGCCATCCTTGGCATCTATGCCCGCGAGAACGGCCAGGGCATGGTCTTCGACCTGGAGTCGCCGGAGTTGGACGAGGAGGACGACGCCGAATTCGAGGACATCGTCGAATCAGACGACGATGTCCCTCCACCCGGAAACCCCCCGCCACGGCCTACCGGGCGTCCAAGCCTGAAAGTGGTGAAATGAAAAAAGGCGATCCGCAAGGATCGCCTTTTTTGTTGCGCTCGCACTGCCCAGGAAGGGCGGCGTCGACAGTCAGTCGATGTACTCGAACAATTTCACGATTTTCTGCACACCGGAAACGCCTTGGACCAGGTTGGTGGCCCGGGTAGCCTCGGCCTGGGTCAGCAGACCCAGCAGGTAGACGATGCCGTTCTCGGTAACCACTTTGATGCGCGAGCCTGGGATGGCGCTGTCGGCCAGCATCTGGGTCTTGATCTTGGTGGTCAGCCAGGCGTCGTTGTTGCGCGCCAGCAGCGAAGACGGCGCCAGCACCTGGATTTCGTTGTGCACTTTCTTGACCCGCTGAACTTCACTGGCCGCCTGCTCGGCGAGGGTCTTGAGCTCGGCGCGCGGGGTCTGGCCGGCGAGCAGGACCACACCGTTGTAGCTGGTCACGACGATGTGGGAATTCTTGTCCAGATCGATATTGGCCTTGGCGATATTCACCGACACCTTGGTTTCGATCAGCGAGTCGTCGATCTTGCTGCCCAGGGTGCGGGTACCGCGGTCATCGTCGATCGGGTTATCGCGGGTGGCGGTCAGGACCGAGCTGCAGCCGGTGACGCTCAAGGCCAGGCTCAGGGCCACTAGGGCAAGGCGGGTACGCTTCATTCTTCACTCCCGAACAGTTGGCTGTCGATCAAGTCGCAGAGGCAGTGGATCGCCAGCAGGTGAACTTCCTGAATGCGTGCCGTGACGTTGGCAGGCACGCGGATCTCGACGTCTTCAGGCAGCAGCAGGGAGGCCATGCCACCCCCGTCGCGGCCGGTCAGGGCAACCACCACCATGTCACGGTCGTGGGCGGCCTGGATGGCCTGGATGATGTTGGCCGAGTTGCCGCTGGTGGAGATGGCCAGCAACACGTCGCCGGGCTGTCCCAGCGCGCGGATCTGCTTGGAGAATACCTCGTTGTAGCTGTAGTCGTTGGCGATCGAGGTAATCGTCGAGCTGTCGGTGGTCAGGGCGATGGCGGGCAGGCTGGGGCGTTCCCGTTCGAAGCGGTTGAGCAGCTCGGATGAGAAGTGCTGGGCATCGCCGGCCGAGCCGCCGTTACCGCAGGACAGCATCTTGCCGTCGCTGAGCAGGGCGCCGACCATGACCTGGCTGGCTTGTTCGATGTACGGTGCAAGGACTTCCATCGCCTGTTGCTTGGTATCGATACTGGCCTGGAAAAGCTGGCGAATTCGGGATTGCATGTCCATCAAGGTGACCTTAAGTAAAGCGGCTGGTCGGGCAAGACCGCAACGCGGCGGCGGTTCCCGGCACAACAAGAATGTGCAGCCCGCAAAGCAAAGAGCGAGAACGCGTGGCTGGGGTGTCAGGTATCAGCTGTCGAAGGCATTGCGTATCCAGTTCAGGCGTGTGGCCTGGCTACCGCTGCCTTCCAGGGCAATCACGTCGAAACGGCATGGATGTTGGGCCCAGCGTGTTTCCTTGAGGAGGAAATACTGCGCGGCCAACACCAGCTTTTCGCGCTTGCGGGCATCGATGCTGGCCAATGCTCCACCCCATTGTGCGTGCAGGCGATAGCGGACCTCGATGAATACTACTGTATCGCCCTCTAGCATGACCAGATCAAGCTCGCCTCGCTTGCACAACCAGTTCTGCGCCAGCAGCTCCAGGCCCTGTGCACACAAGTGCTCCAGGGCCTGCTGCTCGGCCTCGCGACCCGCCTTCTGTCGGGGGTTCAGCGACATTACGGCGTGGTGTTGGGCAGGCGCTGGACTTGGCCACCGACGAACTGCGCCCAGGGCAGCTGGCGTTCGATGCGTTGGTTGGCGCCCATGCCCAGGTTGCCGGACAAGCCTTCGACGCGGCTGTCAGGCAAGGCCTTGAGCTGGCCCAGACGGGCGGCCAGGGTGTAGGCGTCCACGCCCATGGCGTACAGCCGGCCCATGCTGCCGTTGGCCTGTGGCCACTGCCGAGTGACCTGCTGACGCAGTGGATTGCTGGCGTCGAGCAGCCAGGGCGTTTCGCAGAAGCGAATGCCGGTCATGTCGTTGTACTGAGCCTGGTCGCCACTGGCGCTGAACACGTGCGAGGTGGCGTAGACCGGAAGATCACCGGCGTACTGGAAGTTCAGCGTCGGCTTGATCTGCTGGGCCTGCTGAGGCGTGGCGGCCAGGAAGATGAAGTCGATGTCCTGGCGGCGCGAGGCTTGTCCGCCGCTGCCGGCATTGCGCACGTTCAGCATGTCGGCGATCTGCTGCGCCAGCTGCACCGGTTGGTCAACGCGCTGGGCTGCGACCAGGGTACCGCCGTTGGCTTCCCAGTCCTGGCGGAAGGCGTTGAGCACCCGGTCACCCCAGTCACCCTTGGGGATCATCGCAGCAGCGCTGTGCAAGCCATCGGCGCGGGCACGGCGCGACACTTCGCGCGCTTCGTCTTCGGCGGCCAGACCGAACTGGAACAGCTGGGGCGGCCCCATCTGGTTGGTGTCGCTGTAGTTTAGTGCCAGGGTCGGAAGGGGCAATTGCGCACGTGCGGCCAGCTGTTTGACCAGTGGCTTTTCCAGCGGGCCGATCACCAGTTGCACGCCTTGGGCCTGAGCCTGGCGGTAGAAATCGTCGAGCGAAGTCAGGCGCGAACTGTCGATCACGTCGATCACCGGCGGCTTCTGACCGGCTTGCTGGGCCTGATAGTAGGCCGCCATGAAGCCTTCGCGCAGGGCGCGAGCCACGCCTGCAAGCTGCCCATCCTGCGGCAGCAGCAGGGCGATGCGAGTCAGGGGCTGGCTGGCCAGGGCCTTGAGTTTGACCAAAGGCGCAGGCAGCTGTCGCGCGGCCGGATGGGCGGCGTGTTGGGCTACCCAGGTATCGATGGCTGCTTGCTGCTGTTCCAGGGTGCCGGCGGATTTGACCGCCAGGGCCAGGCTCAACCAGCCGGCGAAGTCGTCGGTGCCTTGATTCTGTAGTTGCTCGACGGGCAGCGAGCCCACCAAGGCCCAGATGGCCTCATGGTTCTGGGCGGCGGCGTCACCACTGAGCAGGGGCGCGATGAACACCCGCTCGCGTGCGGCAGCCAGGATCTGGCCATCGGCTTCCAGTGCGCGAGCACGAACCAGGTGGGTACGCACCTGCTGGTCGGCGGGCAACTCGCCCAGGCGCTGCAGGCTTGGATGATCGAGCGCGGCCAGCGCGGCCTTGGCGTCATTGCGCATCAGTGCCAGCTCCGCGTTCAAGGTGCTGGCCAGTATCTGCAGGCCCGGCTTGAGCAGTTCGATGCGCACCTGCTGCAGGATCTGGGTAGCGCGAGCCGAGTCGCCCTGGCGAGCGGCCTTATCCGCCGCGCTCAGGCGCAGGACCGCCGCCTCTTCCGACGACTTGCTGGCGCTGGCGCGTTCGAGCAACTGTTCCACGGTGGCGTCCGGTGTGCGGGGCAGCTCACCGAGATTGGATGAAGGCGAACTGGCGCACGCAGCCAGCAAGGCGGCGAGGCATAGGGCAGATAGAAGCCGCAGGCAGGCTGTCATGGATATCTTCCTGATTTACTCGATCAATAGACGGGCAAGTGTACCCAAGCATCGGCCAGGGTGCGACGAAGAAGGCTAGTCCGTCCTTATATAGGACGAGCAAATGTTTCACGTCGACTGCGCCGGATCGCTGGGCAAGCACTGGGTGGCGTAGAGCCTGTACAATGCGGGTTTGGCCGAACGACAAGGTGTGTGCTGTGACTGCTTCAAGCGCTTCTAATTCCACCCCGGGCACACTTTATGTAGTGGCCACGCCCATCGGCAATCTGGACGACATGAGCGCACGTGCGCTGAAGATCCTGGGCGAGGTGGCGCTGATTGCAGCCGAGGACACACGTCATTCGGTGCGCCTGATGCAGCACTTCGGATTGAATACGCCGCTGGCCGCCTGCCACGAACACAACGAGCGGGACGAAGGCAGCCGTTTCATCCAGCGATTGTTGGCCGGCGATGACGTGGCGCTGATTTCCGATGCGGGTACGCCGCTGATTTCCGATCCCGGTTATCACCTGGTGCGTCAGGCGCGTGCCGCGGGTGTGCAAGTGGTGCCGGTGCCCGGTCCCTGCGCGCTGATCGCAGCCCTGTCGGCTGCAGGCTTGCCGTCGGACCGTTTCATCTTCGAAGGTTTTCTGCCCGCCAAGACCGCCGGTCGCTGCGCGCGCCTTGAGCAGGTGAGGGAGGAGCCGCGCACATTGATCTTCTACGAAGCGCCCCATCGCATACTCGAATGCCTGCAGGACATGGAAAAGGTCTTCGGCGGCGAGCGTCCGGCATTGCTGGCGCGCGAACTGACGAAAACCTTCGAAACCCTCAAGGGTTTGCCGCTGGCAGAGCTGCGTGCATTCGTGGAAGCCGACAGCAATCAGCAGCGGGGCGAGTGCGTGGTATTGGTGGCAGGTTGGACCGCGCCGGTCAGTGATGAGGCGGTCAGCACTGAGGTCATGCGCATTCTGGATGTGCTGCTGGCGGAAATGCCGCTCAAGCGCGCCGCTGCCGTGGCGGCAGAGATCACTGGCGTGCGCAAGAATCTGCTCTATCAAGTGGCGCTGGAAAAGCAGAAGACGTGATTCCGGCCCAGGTATGACCGGATTGGTGCGATTAAAGCTTGTCCTGGCCGGTGCATGTCGTTAACCTGCGCGCCGGAGAGTCGATCGGACAGTCGCTGCCCGTTTTTGTTCCGCAACTCGTTGCTGGGCAAGCGGGGGGAGGAAAGTCCGGGCTCCATAGGGCGGAGTGCCAGGTAATGCCTGGGAGGCGCGAGCCTACGGAAAGTGCCACAGAAAATAACCGCCTAAGCGCGCAAGCGCCGGTAAGGGTGAAAAGGTGCGGTAAGAGCGCACCGCACGTCTGGCAACAGTTCGTGGCTAGGTAAACCCCACTCGGAGCAAGACCAAATAGGGTTCCATATGGCGCGGCCCGCGTTGGAACCGGGTAGGTTGCTAGAGGTGTCCAGCGATGGCCATCGTAGAGGAATGACTGTCCTCGACAAAACCCGGCTTACAGATCGACTCTCCACCTTTTACTTCGCGTACTGCTGTATTCCCCGCAAAAAAAGGCAACCAAATCCCCTCCGGTAATGTCGAAAAATTCTTAGTCTTGAGACTCTACTTTAAGTTCAAGACGCAGATGCTTGAACTCTAACGGCTTTATCCCTCCCTTGCGTGTCTCAAATACCGCTTTCCCTTCCTTTTGTGTTCTAAATCTCCGATCTATAAGGCTTTTCCCTACAGACGCGCCTTGACGGTGTGGTAGGGGGGTTCCTATAGTGTGCGCGAGTGGCGGGAAGTGGCGAAAAGTGGGTTTTTCGAGCTTAAAAATCTGAGTTCAGGGGAAACGCGACGTGTTTCGTGGAGCTAATCCGATCAACCTCGATGCCAAGGGACGGCTCGCCATGCCGAGTCGGTATCGTGACGAGTTGGATTCCAAATGCTCCGGTCAGCTGATCATCACGGTCGATACCGTCGACCCTTGCCTGTGTGTCTATCCACTGGATGAATGGGAACTCATCGAGGCCAAGCTGCGGGCCTTGCCATCGTTGGTGGAAAGCAACCGCCGTCTGCAACGCCTGCTCATCGGCAATGCCGTCGACCTCGAACTCGATGGCAGTGGACGTTTTCTGGTGCCCCCGCGTCTTCGCGAGTACGCCCGGCTGGACAAGCACGCGATGCTGGTCGGCCAACTGAACAAGTTTCAATTGTGGGACGAGGGTGCGTGGAATGCCGTAAGTGCGGCAGACCTTGCAGCTATACAACAACCGGGCGCCATGCCCGAAGAATTGCGTGATTTGATCTTGTGACTATTGATAGCGGCTTCAATCACATCACCGTGCTGCTCGACGAAGCTGTCGAGGCTCTGGCCGTGCGCGACGATGGTTGCTATCTGGACGGCACTTTCGGCCGGGGTGGCCACAGCCGCCTGATCCTGCAGCACCTGGGGCCCGATGGCCGCCTGTTGGGGTTCGACAAGGACCCTCAAGCGATTGCCACCGGGCAAGCGCTGGCGGCCGAAGACGGCCGCTTTGTCATTGTACAGCGCAGCTTTGCCGAGCTCGGTGCCGAAGTGCGCGAGCGCGGCATGCATGGCAAGGTCAGCGGCATCCTGCTCGACCTGGGCGTTTCCTCGCCGCAACTCGACGATGCCGAGCGCGGCTTTAGTTTCCTTCACGACGGCCCGTTGGACATGCGCATGGACCCGACACGGGGTGTAAGTGCGGCGCAGTTCATCGCGACCGCCGCCGAGGAGGAAATCGCCCGCGTGTTCAAGGAATACGGCGAAGAGCGGTTCGCTCGTCGCATGGCCCGTGCGGTAGTGGAGCGCCGCGAAGTGCAGCCGTTCGAGCGCACCGCCGACCTGGCCGAAGTGCTCAAGGTCGCCAACCCGGCGTGGGAGAAGGGCAAGAACCCTGCAACTCGCGCGTTCCAGGGACTGCGTATCCACGTCAACAACGAGCTGGCCGATCTCGAGGCGGGCCTGGACGCTGCGCTCGACGCCCTGGAAATCGGCGGTCGCCTGGTGGTGATCAGTTTCCATTCCCTGGAAGACCGCATCGTCAAACTGTTCATGCGCAAGCTCACCAAGGGCGAAGCCGACAACCTGCCGCGCAACCTGCCGGTGCGGTTCGAAGCCTTCGTGCCCAAGGTCAAGCTGCATGGCAAGGCGCAATTCGCTTCCGAAGCCGAGCTCAAGGCCAACCCGCGCTCGCGCAGTGCCGTCATGCGTGTCGCGGAGAAGCTGCGATGAGCAAGCTGCTCAACAAGCCGCTACCGGGCGGCAGTTTCCTCATGCTGCTGCTGTTCGTCGCCGTGCTGGTGTCGGCCATTGGCGTTTCCTACAGCGCGCACATCAATCGGCAGTTGCTCAACACGCTGTACGGCGAGCTGAGCGAGCGCGACAAGGCGCAGGCCGAATGGGGTCGCCTGATCCTGGAACAAAGCACCTGGACCGCACACAGCCGTATCGAATCCCTGGCCACCGAACAGTTGAAGATGCGCATCCCGGATGCCACTGAAATTCGCATGGTGTCGCCATGATGAAGCTCGACGGGGCACTGTTCCCGTGGCGGTTCCGCCTGATGGTCGGCCTGCTCCTGCTGCTGGTCGGCGGCATCGTTGCGCAGATCGTCTACCTGCAGGTGATCAATCGTGACTTCCTGATCGGTCAGGGCGACGCGCGCAGCATGCGGCACATCCCCATTCCTGCGCATCGCGGCCTGATCACCGACCGCAATGGCGAGCCTCTGGCCGTGAGTACGCCGGTGACCACCCTGTGGGCCAACCCCAAGGAAATGCAGCTGGCCAAGGACAAGTGGCCTGCGCTCGCACGCGCGCTCGGGCAAGACCCCAAGGCTCTGGCCGAGCGTCTGGAAGCTCAGGCGAGCAAGGAATTCATCTACCTGGTCCGCGGCCTGACCCCCGAACAAGGCGCGTCGGTACTCGACCTGAAAACCCCCGGTGTCTACGGCATCGAGGAATTCCGTCGTTTCTACCCGGCGGGCGACGTGACCGCGCACATGGTCGGCTTCACCGACCTCGACGATCACGGCCGTGAAGGCGTCGAGCTGGCCTATGACGAGTGGCTCGCCGGCGTACCCGGCAAGCGTCAGGTCATCAAGGACCGCCGTGGTCGGCTGATCAAGGACGTCCAAGTCACCAAGAACGCCAAGGCCGGCAAGACCTTGGCGTTGTCCATCGACCTGCGTCTGCAGTATCTGGCCAGCCGCGAGCTGCGCAACGCTATCACCGAGAACGAAGCCAAGGCCGGCAGCATGGTCATCATGGACGTGAAAACCGGTGAAGTGCTGGCCATGGTCAACCAGCCGACCTACAACCCCAACAACCGCCGCACCATGCTGCCGGCGGCCATGCGTAACCGTGCGATCATCGACGTGTTCGAGCCGGGCTCGACCATGAAGCCGATCTCCATGAGCGCGGCATTGGAAACCGGTCGCTGGAAACCCAGCGACAAGGTCGACGTGTACCCAGGCACGCTGCAGATCGGTCGCTACACCATCAAGGACGTGACCAAGACCGAAGGTCCGGTGCTTGACCTGACCGGGATTCTGATCAACTCCAGTAACGTGGGCATGAGCAAGGTGGCCTTCGACATTGGCGGCGAGAGCATCTATCGCGTCATGTCCGCGGTCGGCCTGGGCCAGTACACCGGCCTGGGCTTCCCGGGCGAGCGCGTCGGCAACCTGCCCAACCACCGTGAATGGCGCAAGGCCGAGACCGCCACGCTGTCCTACGGCTACGGCCTGTCGGTGACGGCGCTGCAATTGGTGCACGCCTATGCGGCCATCGCCAACAACGGCCGTATCGTGCCTCTGACCATTCTCAAGAGCGACCAGCCGCCGACCGCGGCGCAGGTGATTCCCGAGAAGGTCGCCAAGACCGTGCAAGGCATGCTCCAGCAAGTCATCGAAGACACCCGCGGCGTGTATCGCGCGCGGGTGCCTTCGTATCACGTGGCGGGCAAGTCGGGTACCGCGCGCAAGGCCACCATCGGCTCGCGCGGCTACACCGAGAATGCCTACCGCTCGCTGTTCGCAGGCTTCGGCCCGATGAGCGACCCACGCTACGCGATCGTTGTGGTCATCGACGAACCGAGCAAGGGCGGCTATTACGGTGGCCTGGTCAGCGCCCCGGTCTTCAGCAAGGTGATGTCCGGCACGCTGCGCCTGATGAACGTGCAACCTGACAACCTGCCGTCGCCGGTGCCGCAGCAGCAGGTCAACGCCGCACCGGCGACCCCATTGATAAAAGGAGGGCGCGGCTGATGACCATGCCCCTGAGCAAGCTTTTTTCCGAAGCCAGCCGCGATCCGATGATTCGCGAGCTGACCCTGGACAGCCGCAACGTGCGTCCGGGCGATCTGTTTCTGGCCGTACCCGGCAGCAAGGTCGATGGCCGAGCGCACATCACCGATGCCCTCAAGCTGGGCGCCGCCGCCGTGGCCTATGAAGTGGAAGGCGCCACCGTACTGCCGCTCACCGACGTGCCCCTGATTCCGGTAAAAGGGCTGATCGCGCAGTTGTCGAGCATCGCCGGGCGTTTCTACGGCGAGCCGAGCCGCTCGGTGAGTATGGTTGGCGTCACCGGTACCAATGGCAAGACCAGCATCACCCAGTTGGTGGCTCAGGCGCTCGACGCCCTGGGCGAGCACTGCGGCCTGATCGGTACTTTGGGCACCGGTTTCTACGGTGCCTTGCAGAGCGGCCGATTGACCACTCCCGACCCGATCGCCGTGCAGTCCACACTGTACGATCTTAAAAAGGGCGGCGCTCACGCCGTGGCCATGGAAGTGTCTTCGCACGCACTGGATCAGGGCCGCGTAGCCGCGCTGGATTTCGACATCGCCGTACTGAGCAACCTGTCCCGCGACCATCTGGATTACCACGGCAGCATGCAGGCCTACGCAGAAGCCAAGGCCCGACTGTTCGCC
This sequence comes from Pseudomonas sp. PS01301, assembly GCF_029960215.1. Taxonomy (NCBI): domain Bacteria; kingdom Pseudomonadati; phylum Pseudomonadota; class Gammaproteobacteria; order Pseudomonadales; family Pseudomonadaceae; genus Pseudomonas; species Pseudomonas sp. PS01301. The sequence goes on from NZ_JASCPM010000004.1 coordinate 74,129, forward strand.
TGGCCGAGCCTGAAGTGCCGCGTGCTGAATCTGGACGATGCGTTCGGTCTCGAATTGGCCGAGCAGGATCACGAGTCGCGGCTGATCACCTACAGCCTCAGCGACAGCAGCGCGACCTTGTACTGCCGCGACGCGCAATTCGATGACCACGGTGTGCGCGCCACGCTGGTGACCTCACACGGTGAATACAGCCTGCGCAGCAGCCTGCTCGGGCGCTTCAACCTGAGCAACGTACTGGCTGCAGTCGGTGCCCTGATGGGCATGGAATACCCGCTGGACGACGTGCTCAAGGTGATGCGCCAAGTGCAGGGACCGCAAGGCCGCATGCAGCGTCTGGGCGGCGGCGACAAGCCCCTGGTGGTGGTCGACTACGCGCACACGCCCGATGCCCTGGACCAGGTCTTGCAGGCCTTGCGGCCCCACGCCAAGGGCCAGTTGCTGTGTCTTTTCGGCTGTGGCGGCGACCGCGACAGTGGCAAGCGTCCGTTGATGGCCGAAGTTGCCGAGCGCCTGGCCGACCGCGTGCTGGTCACCGACGACAACCCTCGCAGCGAAGATCCACTGCGCATCTTCGACGACATTCGTGCCGGTTTTTCCAGTGCGGCCAACGCGACCTTCGTGGCGGGCCGGGCAGCCGCCATTGCTCAACTGATCGATTCGGCTTCGGTCGACGATGTCATCGTGTTGGCTGGCAAGGGCCATGAAGACTATCAGGAGATCAACGGCGAGCGTCATGCGTTCTCCGACCTGCAGCAGGCCGAGCAGGCTCTGGCTGCATGGGGGGCGGCCGATGCTTGACGCCATGACGCTCAGCCAACTGGCAGACACTCTGCACGGCCGTGTGCCGGGTGACGACGCGCGCTTCGACGGTGTCAGTATCGACAGTCGGGCCATCGCTGCAGGCGATCTGTTCGTCGCATTGGTCGGCCCTCGTTTCGATGGTCACGACTACCTCGACGACGTCGCCGCCAAGGGTGCGGTAGCCGCGCTGGTGCAGCGCGAAGTTCCAGGCTCCACACTGCCGCAGTTGGTCGTGGCCGACACTCGCCTGGCGCTGGGCCAGCTCGGCGCACTGAACCGCGCCGCGTTCACTCGCCCCGTGGCTGCCATCACCGGTTCGAGCGGCAAGACCACGGTCAAGGAAATGCTTGCCAGCATTCTGCGTACTCAAGGCCCGGTGCTGGCCACCCGTGGCAATCTGAACAATGACCTGGGCGCACCGCTGACCTTGCTCGAACTGGCGCCGCAGCACACTGCGGCAGTGATCGAGCTGGGTGCATCGCGGGTGGGCGAAATCGCTTACACCGTTGGTCTGACCCGTCCACACGTGGCGCTCATCACCAACGCCGGCACCGCCCATGTGGGCGAGTTCGGCGGTCCGGACAAGATCGTCGAGGCCAAGGGCGAGATCCTCGAAGGCCTGGGCGAGGGTGGCAAGGCCGTGCTCAACCTCGACGACAAGGCTTTCCCGATCTGGCAGGCACGCGCCGGTCAGCATGCCGTGCTGACGTTCTCGCTGGACAACGCCGTGGCGGATTTTCATTCCAGTGCCCGGCACAGCGATGCGCGTGGTTGCCCGTCCTTCACCCTGCACGGGCCGGAAGGCGAAGTGTTCGTCCAGCTCAATTTGCTCGGCACCCACAACGTGCTCAACGCCCTGGCGGCAGCGGCGGCGGCGCAGGCTCTGGGCGTGACGCTGGCCGGCATTCAGACGGGCTTGAATGCGGTGCAGCCGGTCAAGGGCCGCACGGTCGCGCAGCTCGCCCTCAACGGCGCGCGGGTCATCGACGACACCTACAACGCAAATCCCACCTCGATGTGCGCGGCAATCGATATACTCGCCGGCTTTTCCGGGCGCACCGTCCTGGTCCTCGGAGATATCGGCGAACTGGGCGCCTGGGCCGAAGCCGGCCATCGCCAGGTAGGTGAATATGCCGTCGGCAAGGTCGACGCGCTGTACGCGGTCGGTCCATTGATGCGCCACGCGGTGACCGCGTTCGGTGCTCAGGGGCAGCACTTCGCCAATCAGGCAGACCTGATCGCGGCGCTGGCCGCCGAGCAGGGTTCCAATACCACTATTTTGATCAAGGGATCACGCAGCGCGGCGATGGAAAACATCGTGGTGGCGCTGTGTGGTTCTGGCGGGGAGAAACACTGATGTTGCTGCTGCTGGCAGAATTTCTGCAACAGTTCTATAAAGGCTTCGCGGTCTTTCAGTACCTGACCCTGCGCGGGATTCTGGGTGTACTGACCGCGCTGTCGCTGGCCCTCTGGCTGGGCCCCTGGATGATCCGCACCCTGCAGATTCGTCAGATTGGCCAGGCGGTACGCAACGATGGTCCGCAATCGCACCTGTCCAAGTCCGGTACGCCGACCATGGGCGGCGCTCTGATTCTCTCGGCCATCGCCATCAGCACGCTGCTGTGGGCTGACCTGTCCAACCGCTATGTCTGGGTCGTGCTCATCGTCACCCTGCTGTTCGGCGGCATCGGCTGGGTGGACGACTATCGCAAGGTGATCGAGAAGAACTCCCGCGGCCTGCCCAGCCGCTGGAAATATTTCTGGCAGTCGGTGTTCGGCCTGGGGGCTGCGGTGTTTCTGTTCATGACCGCCAATAGCCCGGTGGAAACCACCCTGATCATCCCGATGCTCAAGGACGCCAGCATTCCGCTGGGTGCCGGGTTCATCGTGCTGACCTACTTCGTCATCGTTGGCTCCAGCAACGCGGTCAACCTCACCGACGGCCTCGACGGCCTGGCGATCCTGCCGACGGTGATGGTCGGCGGCGCCCTGGGGATTTTCTGCTACCTGTCGGGCAACGTTAAATTCGCCGAATACCTGTTGATTCCCTATGTGCCAGGTGCAGGTGAGCTGATCGTCTTCTGCGGTGCCCTGATCGGCGCCGGCCTGGGTTTCTTGTGGTTCAACACCTACCCGGCCCAGGTGTTCATGGGCGACGTCGGCGCGCTGGCGCTGGGCGCAGCCCTGGGCACCATCGCGGTGATCGTGCGTCAGGAGATCGTCCTGTTCATCATGGGCGGCATCTTCGTCGTCGAGACGCTGTCGGTGGTGATCCAGGTCGCCTCGTTCAAGCTCACCGGTCGCCGTGTGTTCCGCATGGCGCCGATTCACCACCATTTCGAACTCAAGGGCTGGCCCGAACCGCGGGTCATCGTACGCTTCTGGATCATCACCGTGATTCTGGTGCTGATCGGCCTTGCCACCCTGAAGCTGAGGTAGAACGAGTGTCTCTGATCGCTTCTTCCCACTTCCGCATCGTTGTCGGCCTCGGCAAGAGCGGCATGTCCCTGGTGCGCTTCCTCGCACGTCAGGGCGTGGCGTTTGCCGTGGCCGATACACGCGAAGCGCCGCCGGAACTGGCGACGCTGCGTCGCGACTATCCGCAGGTGGAAGTCCGTTGCGGTGAGCTGGACGTGGAATTCCTGTGCCGCGCCGATGAGCTCTACGTGAGCCCCGGTCTGGCACTGGCGACTCCCGCCCTGCAGCAGGCAGCGGCGCGAGGCGTGCACCTGTCCGGCGATATCGACCTGTTTGCCCGTCATGCCAAGGCTCCGATCGTGGCGATCACCGGCTCCAACGCCAAAAGCACCGTGACCACGCTGGTAGGCGAAATGGCCGCTGCGGCCGGCAAGCGTGTGGCGGTGGGCGGCAACCTGGGACAGCCAGCGCTCGATCTGCTCGATGACGACGTCGAGCTGTACGTGCTGGAACTGTCGAGCTTTCAGCTGGAAACCACCCATCAGCTCAATGCCGAAGTGGCTACGGTGCTCAACGTCAGCGAAGACCACATGGATCGCTACAGCGGGCTGCCGGCCTATCACCTGGCCAAGCATCGGATTTTCCGCGGCGCCCGCAAGGTCGTGTTCAATCGTCAGGATGCCCTGAGCCGGCCGCTGATCGGCGAGGGCATGCCGTGCTGGACGTTCGGCCTGAACAAGCCGGACTTCAAGGCTTTCGGCCTGCGCGAGGAAGGCGGGCAGAAGTACCTGGCCTACGAGTTCGAGAACCTGATGCCGGTCAGCGAACTCAAGGTCCGTGGCGCGCACAACCAGGCCAATGCCCTGGCTGCGCTCGCCCTGGGACACGCGGTGGGTCTGCCGTTCGACGCCATGCTGGCCAGCCTGCGTGAATTCACCGGGCTCACGCACCGCTGCCAGTGGCTGCGCGAGCGCGATGGCGTGGCCTGGTACGACGATTCCAAGGCGACCAACGTCGGTGCTGCGATTGCCGCTATCGAAGGGTTGGGCGCCGATATCGAAGGCCAGCTTGTGCTGATCGCAGGCGGCGACGGCAAGGGCGCCGATTTCACCGCGCTCGGCCAGCCTATCCAGCGTCATTGCCGTGCTCTGGTACTGCTGGGTCGCGATGCCGGCCGTATTGCGGCCGTTGTCGGGCCAAGCGTTGCCCAGGTCAACGTCGCCTCGATCGAGGAAGCGGTTCAGCGCTGCGCCGAACTGGCCCGGGCCGGTGATGCCGTGCTGCTGTCACCGGCCTGCGCGAGTCTGGACATGTTCAAGAATTATGAAGAACGCGGGCGACTGTTCGCCCATGCCGTAGAGGGCTTGTCATGATCTTTGGTGTCATCAAGCCATTCCCCTCGCCGCTGATCAGCGGTCGCGGGATCGATATCGACTTCGCCATGCTGGCCGGTTGCCTGGCGCTGCTGGGCCTCGGTCTGGTCATGATCACCTCGGCTTCTTCGGAAGTGGCGGCGGTCAACTCGGGCAACTCGTTGTCGATGATGATTCGCCACCTTGTGTATCTGGTGATCGGTATCGGCACCTGCATCGTCACCATGATGGTGCCTATCGCTACCTGGCAGCGCATAGGCGGTACGCTGCTGATCGCTGCATTCGGCTTGCTGGTGATGGTGCTGCTGCCCGGCATCGGTCGCGAGGTGAACGGGTCCATGCGCTGGATCGGCTTCGGCATGTTCAACGTCCAGCCTTCGGAAATCGCCAAGGTGTTCGTGGTGATCTTCCTGGCAGGCTATCTGGTGCGTCGTCAGCAGGAAGTGCGCGACAGCTGGATGGGCTTCTTCAAGCCGTTCTTCGTGTTGCTGCCGATGGCTGGACTGCTGCTGATGGAGCCTGACTTCGGCGCCACGGTGGTGATGATGGGTGCCGCAGCCGCAATGCTGTTCCTGGGTGGTGTAGGCCTGTTCCGTTTCGCCCTGATGGTGGCCTTGGCGGTGGGTGCGGTGTTCGTGCTGGTTCAGGCCCAACCGTATCGCATGGCGCGTCTGATCACCTTCACCGACCCGTGGAGCGACCAGTTCGGCTCCGGTTATCAATTGACCCAGGCGCTGATCGCCTTCGGTCGTGGCCAGTGGTTCGGCGTTGGGCTGGGCAACAGCGTGCAAAAGCAGTTCTACCTGCCCGAAGCCCACACCGACTTCGTGTTCTCGGTGCTCGCCGAAGAGCTGGGCGTGGTGGGTTCGCTGTGCACCGTGGCGCTGTTCGTGTTCGTCTGTATCCGCGGTATGTACATCGGTTTCTGGGCCGAGCGGGCCAAGCAGTACTTTGCCGCCTACGTGGCCTATGGCCTGTCGTTCCTGTGGATCGGTCAGTTCCTGATCAACATCGGCGTGAACGTCGGCCTGCTGCCCACCAAAGGTCTGACCCTGCCGTTTCTCAGCTACGGCGGCAGCTCGCTGGTCATCTGCTGCGCCTGTCTGGGGCTGTTGCTGCGCATCGAGTGGGAAAGCCGCTCGCACCTGGGTAGCGAAGAGGTGGAATTCAGCGAGAGCGATTTCGCCGAGGAGACGCCCCATGGCCGGTAAAGGCAATGTGCTGATCATGGCTGGCGGCACCGGCGGACACGTGTTCCCGGCCCTGGCCTGTGCGCGCGAGTTCCAGGCGCGCGGTTTCAGCGTGCACTGGCTGGGTACGCCGCGCGGTATCGAGAACGAACTGGTGCCGGCCAACGGCCTGCCGTTGCATTTGATCGATGTCAGCGGTGTGCGTGGCAAGAGCCGACTGGCCCTGCTCAAGGCGCCGTTCGCCATCTGCAAGGCCGTGGTTCAGGCGCGCCGCATCATTGCCCAACTGCGACCGGTGTGCGTGGTCGGCTTCGGTGGTTACCTGACCGGCCCTGGCGGCGTGGCCGCGCGGCTGGCCGGTGTACCGGTGATCGTCCATGAGCAGAATGCCGTGGCCGGTACCGCCAATCGCCTGTTGGTGCCTTTCGCCAGCCGAGTCTGCGAAGCTTTCCCCGACACCTTCGCCGCTTCGGCCAAGCGCCGGACCACCGGAAATCCGGTGCGCAGCGAGTTGTTCATGGAAACCCCGCGCCAGGCCCTGATCGGGCGCCAGCCACGGCTGCTGGTCCTGGGCGGCAGCCTGGGCGCCGAGCCGTTGAACAAGCTGTTGCCCGAGGCCCTGGCGCAGGTTCCGGCGCAATACCGGCCTGAGGTGTTTCACCAGGCTGGCAAGAAACACGATGAGATCACCGCCGAGCGCTATCGCACCGCCGGTGTCGAGGCGCAGGTTGCCCCGTTCATCAAGGACATGGCCCAAGCCTATGGCTGGGCCGACCTGGTGGTCTGCCGCGCGGGCGCGTTGACCATCAGCGAGCTGGCCGCCGCCGGTCTGCCGTCGCTGTTGGTGCCTTTGCCCCACGCGATCGACGATCACCAGACACGCAATGCCGATTATCTGGCCCGCGAAGGCGCTGCCTTCCTCATGCCACAAGCGACAACCGGCGCGGCGCAACTTGCCGAGCGCCTGAAAGAGGTTTTGATGCAACCCGAAAAACTCATGAGCATGGCGAGCACTGCTCGCCGCCTGGCCAAACCCGATGCCACGCGCAATGTGGTCGACGTCTGCCTAGAGGTGGCCCATGGTTGAGAACCAGAAAGCCATTCCGCAACCGGAAATGCGCCGTATTCGTCGTATCCATTTCGTCGGCATCGGCGGCGTGGGCATGTGCGGCATCGCCGAGGTGCTGCTGAACCTGGGCTACGACGTCTCGGGTTCCGACCTCAAAGCTTCGCCGGTGACCGAGCGACTGACGTCGTTCGGTGCGCAGATCTTCATCGGCCACCGTGCCGAAAACGCCGCCAGCGCCGACGTGTTGGTCGTCTCCAGTGCCGTCAATACCAGCAACCCGGAAGTCGCCACTGCGCTGGAACGCCGGATTCCGGTGGTACCGCGCGCCGAGATGCTCGCCGAACTGATGCGCTATCGGCACGGCATCGCCGTGGCCGGGACCCATGGCAAGACCACCACCACCAGCCTGATCGCCTCGGTGTTCGCAGCCGGTGGCCTTGACCCCACGTTCGTCATCGGTGGTCGTCTGAATGCGGCTGGCACCAATGCCCAGCTGGGCACCAGTCGCTATCTGATCGCCGAAGCCGACGAGTCCGATGCCAGCTTCCTGCACCTGCAGCCGCTGGTGGCCGTGGTCACCAACATCGACGCCGATCACATGGCGACCTACGGCGGCGACTTCAACGTATTGAAGAAGACCTTCGTCGAGTTCCTGCACAACCTGCCGTTCTACGGCCTGGCCGTGGTCTGCCTGGATGACCCGGTGGTGCGCGAGATCCTCCCGCAGATCGCCCGTCCGACCCTGACCTATGGCATCAGCGAAGAAGCCGACGTGCGTGCCATCAACGTGCGCCAGCAAGGCATGCTGACCCACTTCACGGTGCTGCGACGCGACCGCGAGCCGCTCAACGTGTCGGTCAACATGCCAGGCAACCACAACGTGCTCAATGCCCTGGCAACGATCGCCATCGCCACCGACGAAGGCATCAGCGACAGCGCCATCGTCCAAGGCCTGTCCGGATTCCAGGGCGTCGGCCGACGCTTCCAGGTGTACGGCGAACTGCCGGTCGAGGGCGGCAGCGTGATGCTGGTCGACGACTACGGCCATCACCCCCGCGAAGTGGCGGCCGTGATCGCTGCCGTGCGCGGCGGCTGGCCCGATAAACGTCTGGTGATGGTATATCAGCCCCACCGCTTCAGCCGCACGCGCGACTTGTACGACGATTTCGTACAAGTGCTCGCCGACGCCAATGTGTTGCTGCTGATGGAGGTCTACCCGGCCGGTGAAGAGCCGATCCCGGGCGCCGATAGCCGTCAGTTGTGCCACAGCATCCGCCAGCGTGGCCAGCTGGACCCCATCTATATCGAACGCGGCGTCGAGCTGGCGCCACTGGTCAAGCCGTTGCTGCGCGCCGGTGACATCCTGCTCTGCCAGGGCGCCGGCGACATCGGCGGCCTTGCCCCGCAGTTGCTCAAAAGCCCGCTGTTCGCGCAGGCCTCGGAGAAATCGCAATGAACATTCTGGATATCAACACCCTGCGTTCGCAGATCATGCCCAGTGACTTCGGTCGCGTGGCCGTGCTCTACGGCGGCAAGAGCGCCGAGCGCGAGGTGTCGCTGAAATCGGGCGCCGCGTGCCTGGAGGCCTTGCAGAGCGCTGGCGTGGACGCGTTCGGTATCGACGTTGGCGATGACCTGCTGGCACGCCTGCAAGCGCAGAAGATCGACCATGCCTTCATCATCCTGCACGGCCGCGGCGGCGAAGACGGCAGCATGCAGGGCCTGCTCGAGTGCCTGGACATTCCCTACACCGGCAGCGGCATCCTCGCCAGCGCCCTGGCGATGGACAAACTGCGCACCAAGCAGGTGTGGCAGAGCCTCGGCTTGCCGACCCCGGCGCATGCCGTGCTGGCGAGCGAACAGGATTGTATTTTCGCGGCCGGGGAACTGGGCTTCCCTTTGATCGTCAAACCCGCCCATGAAGGTTCAAGCATCGGGATGGCCAAGGTGAACAGCGTCGACGAACTGGTCGACGCCTGGAAAGCCGCCAGCACCTACGACTCACAAGTGCTGGTCGAACAATGGGTCCAGGGCCCTGAGTTCACTGTCGCGACGCTGCGTGGCCAGATGCTGCCTGCCATCGCGCTGGGCACACCCCACACGTTCTACGACTACGACGCCAAATACGTCGCCAACGATACCCAGTACCGCGTTCCCTGTGGCCTTGCGCCCGCCAAGGAGCAGGAACTCATCGACCTCTGCGCGCGCGCCTGCGATGCCATCGGCATTCAGGGCTGGGGGCGCGTGGACGTGATGCAGGACCAGCAGGGCCGTTTCTGGCTGCTGGAAGTCAACACCGCTCCAGGCATGACCGATCACAGCCTGGTGCCCATGGCGGCGAAAGCGGCTGGCCTGGATTTCCAGCAGTTGGTGCTGGCGATTCTTGCCGCCAGTTGCAAGGCGCGAGGGTAAGACCATGCACGGCCCAATGATTCGCCATCAGTCACCTGCCATCGGTCGCAACAAGCCGGTGCCGCGGGGTGCAAGCCGCATGGTGGCCAAGGAGCCACTGTCGGTGCGTCTGCCCAAGGCCAACTTCAGTATCTTCAAGAAGCTGATGTGGCCGGTGCTGCTGGTGGGTCTGGGTTTTGGCACCTATGAAGGCGCCCAGTACCTGATGCCCTACGCCGACCGCCCGATCACCAAGGTGTCGGTGCAGGGCGACCTGGCCTACATCAACCAGCAGTCGGTGCAGGAGCGTATCCAGCCTTACGTCGGCAGCACGTTCTTCAGCATCGACCTGACCCGCATGCGCACCGAGCTGGAGACCATGCCCTGGATCGCCCACGCTGAAGTGCGCCGGGTGTGGCCCGACCAGGTGGTGATTCGCCTGGAAGAGCAACTGCCGGTCGCGCGCTGGGGCAACGAGTCACTGCTCAACAACCAGGGCCAGGCGTTCGCGCCTCGCGAACTGGGCAACTACGAACACTTGCCGCAGTTGTTCGGCCCGGCACGGGCCCAACAGCAGGTGATGCAGCAATACCAGGTGCTGAGTCAGATGTTGCGTCCGCTGGGCTATTCGGTAGCCCGGCTGGAACTGACCGAACGCGGCAGCTGGTTTCTCACCACAGGCGCAGGAAGCGCCGGCCCAGGCATCGAGCTGTTGCTGGGACGTGACCACTTGATGGAAAAAATGCGCCGCTTTATCGCCATTTACGACAAGACACTCAAAGACCAGATCACGAATATCGCGCGTATCGACCTGCGTTATGCCAACGGCCTGGCCGTGGGCTGGCGTGAACCGAGCGCCCCGACGGCGGACAAGCCCGCCGTCGCGAAGAATTGACAAGAGGCAGGACCATGGCAAACGTGCAAAGCGGCAAAATGATCGTCGGGCTGGACATCGGTACCTCCAAGGTGGTGGCGCTGGTGGGCGAAGTCGCGGCCGACGGTACGCTGGACATCGTGGGGATCGGCACCCATCCCTCGCGCGGCCTGAAGAAGGGCGTGGTGGTGAACATCGAGTCGACCGTGGCGTCGATCCAGCGTGCGGTCGAAGAAGCCCAGCTGATGGCCGGTTGCCGCATTCACTCGGCGTTCGTCGGCGTTGCCGGTAACCACATTCGCAGCCTGAACTCCCACGGGATCGTGGCCATTCGCGACCGTGAGGTCAGCACGGCTGACCTGGAACGCGTTCTGGACGCGGCCCAGGCCGTGGCGATCCCGGCCGACCAGCGCGTCCTGCACACCCTGCCGCAGGATTACGTGATCGACAACCAGGAAGGCGTGCGCGAGCCCCTGGGCATGTCCGGCGTGCGTCTGGAAGCCAAGGTTCACGTGGTGACCTGCGCCGTCAACGCGGCTCAGAACATCGAGAAGTGCGTTCGTCGCTGCGGCCTGGAAATCGACGACATCATCCTCGAGCAGTTGGCCTCGGCCTACTCGGTGCTGACCGATGACGAGAAAGAACTGGGCGTGTGCCTGGTCGACATCGGCGGCGGTACCACGGATATCGCCATCTTCACCGAAGGCGCCATCCGTCACACCGCAGTCATCCCCATTGCGGGCGACCAGGTCACCAACGACATCGCCATGGCCCTGCGGACCCCCACGCAGTACGCCGAAGAGATCAAGATCCGTTACGCCTGCGCCCTGGCCAAGCTGGCCGGTGCCGGCGAAACCATCAAGGTGCCCAGTGTCGGCGACCGTCCGCCGCGCGAGCTGTCGCGCCAGGCGCTGGCCGAAGTCGTCGAGCCACGCTACGACGAACTGTTCACCCTGATCCAGGCCGAGCTGCGTCGCAGCGGCTACGAAGACCTCATCCCGGCCGGCATCGTGCTGACCGGTGGTACGGCAAAAATGGAAGGCGCGGTCGAGCTGGCCGAAGAAATCTTCCACATGCCGGTGCGCCTGGGCGTGCCGCATAGCGTACGGGGGCTGAGTGACGTCATCAGCAACCCGATCTATTCCACCGGCGTGGGCCTGCTGATGTACGGCCTGCAAAAGCAATCCGATGGCTTGAACCTGTCAGGCATCAGCAACAGCAGCAGTTATAGCGATGACACCAAGGCTCCGGTGCTGGAACGGCTGAAGCGTTGGGTGCAAGGCAATTTCTGATTCAAAACGGCAGTAGCGGTAGGCGCACACAAATAGAGAAAGGAGAGGGCACATGTTCGAACTCGTAGACAACATCCCGCAAAGCCCGGTAATCAAAGTTATCGGTGTCGGCGGTGGCGGCGGCAACGCCGTCAACCACATGGTCAAGAGCAACATCGAAGGCGTTGAATTCATCTGCGCCAACACCGATGCTCAGGCACTCAAGAACATCGGCGCACGCACGATCCTGCAACTGGGTACCGGCGTCACCAAGGGCCTGGGCGCTGGCGCCAACCCCGAAGTCGGCCGTCAGGCCGCGATGGAAGACCGCGAGCGCATCGCCGAAGTGCTGCAAGGCACCAACATGGTCTTCATCACCACCGGCATGGGCGGCGGTACCGGTACCGGTGCTGCACCGATCATCGCCGAAGTGGCCAAGGAAATGGGCATCCTGACCGTTGCGGTCGTGACCCGTCCGTTCCCCTTCGAAGGCCGCAAGCGCATGCAGATCGCCGATGAAGGCATCCGCATGCTGTCCGAAAGCGTCGACTCGTTGATCACCATTCCCAACGAGAAGCTGCTGACCATCCTGGGCAAGGACGCCAGCCTGCTGTCGGCGTTCGCCAAGGCTGACGACGTGCTGGCTGGTGCCGTTCGCGGTATCTCCGACATCATCAAGCGTCCGGGCATGATCAACGTCGACTTCGCCGACGTGCGTACCGTGATGAGCGAAATGGGCATGGCGATGATGGGTACCGGCTGCGCCAGCGGTCCGAACCGCGCGCGCGAGGCCACCGAAGCGGCCATTCGCAACCCGCTGCTCGAAGACGTCAACCTGCAGGGCGCTCGCGGCATCCTGGTCAACATCACCGCAGGTCCCGACCTGTCGCTGGGTGAATACTCCGACGTGGGTAGCATCATCGAAGCGTTCGCCTCCGACCACGCGATGGTCAAGGTCGGTACCGTGATCGATCCGGACATGCGCGACGAACTGCACGTTACCGTCGTGGCCACCGGCCTGGGCGCGAAGATCGAGAAGCCTGTGAAGGTCATCGACAACACCATGCAGACCGCAGCGCAGACGCCTCCACCTTCGCAGCAGCCTGCTCGTCAGGACGCTCCATCGGTGAACTACCGCGACCTGGATCGCCCGACCGTGATGCGCAACCAGGCGCACGCCGGGACGGCCGCTGCGGCCAAGCTGAACCCTCAGGATGATCTGGATTATCTGGACATCCCGGCCTTCCTGCGTCGTCAGGCCGATTGATGCAATTTATCAGGGGTATTAGGGTGATTGGTGTTCAGCAAAGGTTCGGTCTGCTATCATCGCCAGCCTTTGTTGATACCAGTTCGCAATTTGCGCTGAAGCGGCCAATGCCATGATTAAACAACGCACCCTGAAGAATATTATCCGTGCCACAGGCGTCGGCTTGCACTCCGGTGAGAAGGTCTACCTGACCTTGAAGCCCGCGCCCGTGGATACCGGCATCGTGTTCTGCCGTGTCGACCTCGATCCGGTCGTGCAGATTCCTGCGCGCGCCCACAATGTCGGCGCCACCACGATGTCCACCACTTTGGTCAATGGCGATGTCAAGGTCGATACCGTAGAGCATCTACTGTCGGCCATGGCGGGCCTGGGAATCGATAACGCCTACGTCGAGCTCTCCGCGTCCGAAGTGCCGATCATGGATGGCAGTGCCGGACCCTTCGTATTCCTGATTCAATCGGCTGGCCTGGAAGAACAGGACGCGCCGAAGAAATTCATCCGGATCCTGCGTGAAGTGACAGTGACGGAGGGCGACAAGCGCGCCACCTTCCTGCCTTTCGAAGGGTTCAAGGTGAGCTTCGAAATAGATTTCGATCATCCTGTCTTCAAGGATCGCACCCAGACCGCCAGCGTCGACTTTTCCAGCACGTCCTTCGTGAAGGAAGTCAGTCGGGCGCGCACGTTCGGCTTCATGAGCGACCTTGAATACCTGCGCAAGCACAATCGTGCACTGGGCGGCAGCGTTGAAAACGCTATCGTGGTGGACGAGGCAGGCGTCATGAATGAGGACGGTCTTCGCTACGAAGACGAATTCGTCAAACACAAGATTCTCGATGCAATCGGCGATCTCTATCAGCTGGGTAACAGCCTGATTGGCGAATTCCGTGGCTACAAGTCGGGCCACGCACTGAACAACCAGCTTCTTCGTCGTCTGCTCGAGCAGGATGACGCCTGGGAAGTGGTTACGTTCGAAGATGCCAGCACGGTACCGATCTCTTACATGCGGCCAGCTGCGTTGGGTTGATACAACCTCTCTTTTCTGGTTTCACATTTATAGGCCACCCATTGGGTGGCTTTTTTTTGGGTGTTGTTTTTTGGGGCGGGGCGGGAGGACGGCCGGGGCGTGGCGAGCGCTCAGCGTGGCCGCTTGGCGTGAGCTGCCAGACGTTCCAGCGCCGCGCGCAAATTGGGATCGCTGATGCCCTCGGCGGTCGCCTGGATGTTCTCGCCCGCGCTGATCGACAGGTCGATGCTGCGCGCGCCGGCCTTGCTCTGCACGGTGGGCGGCTGCACCTTGAACAGGATGCGCGTCAGGCTGCTGAATTCCTCCAGCGCCTGAAGATCGCGTTGCAGGCGCTTCTGCTGGTAGCGCAGGCGCGTGGCCCAGTGGCCGTCGGTGACGATCAGCAACAGGCTGCCCTCGCGCCACGAGGCGACGTAGCAATGCTCGCGCGCCGCCGGCTGCAGTTGGCTCTCGAACAGGCGCTGCAGATGCGACAGGCGCTGAGCCTGGCTGAACAAGGCCTTGAGCGGTTTGGCTTCGCGCAGCAGGACTGCCGGTGCCCGAGCGGGCAGGGGGCGAAAGACCATGGGGATACACCTGAAGTTACTGAGTCGGCATGTTAACAGAATCCCTCGCCCACACCGTTTCACATGGACGACACAGGCCAGCTCGCGGCGTTTGAATGGATGACATCTGCACCTTGCGGGTTGAAGTTGGCGAAAAAGCCCTTATTGTAAAGCCGCCCCATTACAACGCTGTGCCAGCATCGTGGACATCGCGCCACTTTCCTCTCCATCGTTTCCGGGTAGAATGCTCGTTCGCATGCGGCCATGAGGGCTGCACGGGCGACTCACGGGGCCGCCCTCCATCCCTATGTGTGGAAGATCCTGCCAATATGTTTGCGCCTTTGTTAAAGAAACTTTTTGGAAGCAAGAACGAGCGTGAAGTACGACGCATGCTCAAGACGGTACAAGCCGTCAATGCCTTCGAAGAGCAGATGGTGGCCCTTTCGGACGAGCAGCTGCGCGCCAAGACCGCAGAGTTCAAGGCCCGCCTGGCAAAAGGCGAGACCCTCGACCAGTTGCTGCCCGAAGCCTTCGCCGTCTGCCGCGAAGCCGGCAAGCGCGTCATGGGTATGCGGCACTTCGATGTCCAGCTGATCGGTGGCATCACCCTGCACGAAGGCATGATCGCCGAAATGCGCACCGGTGAAGGCAAGACCCTGGTAGCGACCCTGGGCGTGTACCTCAACGCACTGTCCGGCAAGGGCGTGCACGTGGTCACGGTCAACGACTACCTGGCGCGTCGCGATGCCAACTGGATGCGTCCGCTGTACGAATACCTGGGCCTTACCGTCGGCGTGGTCACGCCGTTCGCGCCGCCGGAAGAGAAGCGTCTGGCCTATGCCGCCGACATCACCTACGGCACCAACAACGAATTCGGTTTCGACTACCTGCGCGACAACATGGCGTTCAGCATGGAAGAGAAATTCCAGCGCGAGCTGAATTTCGCCGTGATCGACGAAGTCGACTCCATCCTGATCGACGAAGCCCGTACGCCGCTGATCATCTCCGGCCAGGCCGAAGACAGCTCCAAGCTGTACACCGAGATCAACCGCCTGATCCCGCAACTCGAGCAGCACATCGAGGAAGTCGAGGGCCAGGTCACCAAGGAAGGCCACTACAGCATCGACGAGAAGACCCGTCAGGTCGAACTCAACGAAGCCGGTCACCAGTACATCGAGGAAATGCTCACCCGCGCCGGCCTGCTGGCCGAGGGCGAGAGCCTCTACTCGGCGCACAACCTGGGCCTGCTGACCCACGTCTACGCCGGCCTGCGTGCGCACAAGCTGTTCAACCGCAACGTCGAGTACATCGTCCAGGACGGGCAGATCCTGCTGGTCGACGAGCACACCGGTCGCACCATGCCCGGCCGTCGCCTGTCCGAAGGCCTGCATCAGGCTATCGAGGCCAAGGAAAACCTGAACATCCAGGCCGAGAGCCAGACCCTCGCCTCGACCACGTTCCAGAACTACTTCCGCCTGTACAACAAGCTCTCGGGCATGACCGGTACGGCCGACACCGAAGCGTTCGAGTTCGCCCAGATCTACCAGCTCAACGTGATGGTGATCCCGCCGAACAAGCCGCTGGCGCGCAAGGACTTCAACGACCTGGTCTATCTGACTGCGGACGAGAAGTACGCCGCCATCGTTACCGACATCAAGGAAAGCATGGCCCAGGGCCGTCCGGTGCTGGTCGGTACTGCAACCATCGAAACCTCCGAGCACATGTCGCGCCTGCTCAACCAGGAAGGCATCGAGCACAAGGTGCTCAACGCTAAGTTCCACGAGAAGGAGGCGGAGATCATTGCTCAGGCCGGTCGTCCCGGCGCGCTGACCATCGCCACCAACATGGCCGGTCGCGGTACCGACATCCTGCTGGGCGGCAACTGGGAAGTCGAAGTCGCCTCCCTGGAAAACCCGACCGAAGAGCAGATCGCACAGATCAAGGCCGACTGGCAGAAGCGTCATCAGCAGGTGCTCGAATCCGGTGGTCTGCACGTCATCGCTTCCGAGCGTCACGAGTCGCGCCGTATCGACAACCAGCTGCGTGGCCGTGCCGGTCGTCAGGGTGACGCCGGTTCCAGCCGCTTCTACCTGTCGCTGGAAGACAGCCTGATGCGCATCTTCGCCTCCGACCGGGTGAAGAACTTCATGAAGGCGCTGGGCATGCAGTCCGGCGAAGCCATCGAGCATCGCATGGTCACCAACGCGATCGAAAAGGCCCAGCGCAAGGTCGAAGGCCGCAACTTCGACATCCGCAAGCAATTGCTGGAGTTCGACGACGTCGCCAACGAGCAGCGCAAGGTCATCTACCACATGCGCAACAGCCTGCTGGCGTCCGACAATGTCGGTGACACCATTGCCGACTTCCGCCAGGAAGTCCTTGGTCAGCTGTTCTCCCAGCACATTCCGCCACAGTCGCTGCCCGAGCAGTGGGATGTTCCAGGCCTGGAAGCGGCCTTGCAGACCGATTTCGGCGTGAGCCTGCCGATCCAGCAGTGGCTGGATGCGGACGACAAGCTGTACGAGGAGACCCTGCGCGAGAAGGTCATGGTCGAGTTGCTGGCGGCCTACACCGAGAAGGAAGATCAGGCCAGCGCCGATGCCCTGCGCACCTTCGAGAAGCAGATCCTGCTGCGCGTTCTCGATGACCTGTGGAAAGATCACCTGTCGACCATGGACCACCTGCGCCACGGTATTCACCTGCGCGGCTACGCCCAGAAGAACCCGAAGCAGGAGTACAAGCGCGAGTCGTTCAGCCTGTTCCAGGAGCTGCTCGATTCGATCAAGCGCGACACCATCCGTGTGCTGTCGCATGTGCAGGTGCGCCGCGAAGATCCGGTCGAGGAAGAAGCGCGTCTGCGTCGCGATGCCGAGGAATTGGCGGCGCGCATGCAGTTCGAACACGCTCCGGCGCCTGGCCTGGATCAGCCCGAAGTGTTGGCCGAAGACGCCGAAGTCGTTGCCGCCACCGTGTCGGAGCCAGTGCGCAATGACCAGAAGCTGGGCCGCAACGAGTTGTGCTGGTGCGGTTCGGGCAAGAAATTCAAGCATTGCCACGGCAAGATCGACTGATCGCGCTCCGACAGGCTTTTGCAGCAACATCGCGCCGCGACTGACGCTGGTTCCCGGGATGGGTGCCCGCGTACGGATCGCGGCGTTCGTCCCTCTACTGGCGGCGTCGACGATACGCCGCAGATTCCTCAAAGGAGTGCTCACATGGCTGTTGGTCTTGGTCCCTTGCCCACGCTGCATCCGGTTCCGGGTTTCGAGCTGGGCATCTCCAGCGCCGGTATCAAACGCCCCGGACGCAAGGACGTTGTGGTCATGCGTTGCGCCGAGGGTTCCAGCGTCGCCGGCGTGTTCACCCTGAATGCGTTCTGCGCGGCACCGGTCATTGTGTCCAAGCAGCGCGTGGGTGGCCCCGTGCGTTATCTGTTGACCAATACCGGCAACGCCAACGCCGGGACCGGCGAGCCGGGTCTGGCCGCGGCCGAGCGCACCACGGCGCGTCTGGCCGAACTGGCGGGCGTGGACGCCAGCGCCGTGCTGCCGTTCTCCACCGGCGTGATCGGCGAGCCACTGCCCGTCGAGAAGATCGAAGGGGCCTTGCAGGCCGCGCTCGATGATCTGTCGATCGACAACTGGGCGGCTGCGGCCACCGGCATCATGACCACGGACACTCTGCCCAAGGGCGCCAGTCGCCAGTTCCAGCACGAGGGCGTTACCGTCACCGTGACTGGTATCAGCAAAGGCGCCGGCATGATCCGCCCGAACATGGCGACCATGCTGGGCTACATCGCCACCGACGCCAAGGTCGCGCCGGGTGTGCTGCAGGATTTGCTGCGCGACGGTGCCAACAAGTCGTTCAACCGCATCACCATCGACGGCGACACCTCGACCAACGACTGCTGCATGCTGGTCGCCACCGGGCAGGCGGCCTTGCCGGAAATCAGCGAGGCCAGCGGGCCGCTGTTCGCAGCGCTCAAGCAGGCGGTTCTCGAGGTGTGCATGGAAGTGGCCCAGGCCATCGTGCGCGACGGCGAGGGGGCGACTAAGTTCGTCACGGTCCAGGTCAACGGCGGCGGCAACCACCAGGAGTGTCTGGACGTGGCCTACACAGTGGCCCACTCGCCGCTGATCAAGACGGCGCTGTTCGCTTCCGATCCGAACTGGGGGCGCATCTTGGCCGCTGTGGGCCGTGCCGGTGTGCCGGAGCTGGATGTCAGCAAGATCGACGTGTTCTTGGGCGATGTGTGCATCGCCAGCCATGGCGCCCGTGCCCCCAGCTACACCGAAGAACAGGGCTCGGCGGTGATGGCGCAGGAAGAGATCGGCATTCGGATCGAGCTGGGTCGCGGCGATTGCAGCGAGACCATCTGGACCACCGACCTGTCCCACGAGTACGTGAAGATCAACGCCGAATACCGCACCTGACTGGCGCGCCCGGCTGCGCCTTGCAGGGGCATCCGGGCACTGGCAGCTCAGCGCGGTCTGGAGATCGAGTGAAACGAATACATGTAGCCGCCGCGGTGATCCGTGGCGCGGATCAGCGCATTCTGATTGCCCGTCGCGGCGATACCCAGCACCAGGGCGGTCTGTGGGAGTTTCCCGGTGGCAAGGTCGAGCCCGGCGAGACGGTGCAGGCGGCGCTGGCCCGCGAGTTGCGCGAGGAGTTGGGGATCGAGGTCAGCCTGGCGCGGCCGTTGATCAAGGTGCATCACGACTACGCCGACAAGCAGGTCCTACTGGATGTCTGGGAAGTCACCGCGTTCACGGGTGAACCCCATGGTGTCGAAGGCCAGCCGTTGGCATGGGTCAAGGCGCGCGAGCTGCCGGGCTACGCGTTTCCCGAGGCCAATCGGCCAATCGTCGCAGCGGCCAGTCTGCCGGGCGAATACCTGATCACCCCGGACGGGCTGGACAACTCGACCCTGCTGCGCGGCATGCAGAAGGCGATCGCCGGTGGCATCAAGCTGCTGCAACTGCGCGCACCCAATGGCTACGATCCGCAGTACCGCGACCTGGCGGTGGATGCGGTCGGATTGTGTGCAGGCAAGGCCCAGTTGATGCTCAAGGGGCCATTGGAGTGGCTGGGCGATTTTCCTTCGGCCGGGTGGCACCTGACCTCGGCGCAGTTGCGCAAATACGCCAGCAAAGGCCGACCGTTCCCCGCCGAGCGTTGGCTGGCCGCGTCCTGTCACGATGCCGAAGAGCTAGCGTTGGCGCAGCAGATGGGTGTTGATTTCGTCACCCTGTCGCCCGTGCAACCGACCCTGACCCATCCCGATGCGCAGCCGCTGGGCTGGGATCAGGCACGTGGTTTGATCGAGGGCTTCAACCAGCCAGTGTTCCTGCTGGGCGGGCTGGGGCCGCAGGATCAGGCGAAAGCCTGGGAGACCGGTGCCCAAGGTGTCGCAGGCATCCGCGCTTTCTGGCCGTCCTGACAACCGCTCCGCGCACCCCTTGTAGCAGCGGCGCAAGCCGCGTCAGCGTTCACTCGATTTGGCTGGCTGCCAGAGAATCTCGGGAATACCCTCACGCCGAGCAATGATTCGCGCAGCCACGAACAGCAGATCGGACATCCGGTTGATGTACGCCAGGCTCACCGCCGATAACGGCTCCACCGCGTTGAGCTGCTGACAGCGACGCTCGGCTGTACGCGCTAGGCTGCGGCATACATGGGCCTGGGCAATCAGCAGCGAGCCTCCCGGCAGAATGAAATTTTCCAGCGGGCCCAGCTCGTCGTTCCAGGTATCGATGGCAGCCTCCAGGCGCTCTACCTCAGCTGCATCCAGCGCCTGATACGCAGGCATGGCCAACTCCCCACCCAGATCGAACAGCCGATGCTGACAGGGCGCGAGCACCTCGCTGACCTCGTTCAGCCGCGAATCGTCGGCCAGCCCCGCCAGCAGCACGCCCAACTGGCTGTTCAGGCTGTCGACTTCGCCGATGGCCTCCACGCGGGGATGGTCCTTGGGCACCCGACGGCCGTCGCCGAGCCCGGTTTCACCTTGGTCGCCGGTGCGCGTGTAAATCTTCGACAGGCGAAAGCCCATGCTCATATCTCCGTGGTGGTGAGGGGCAGCGGATTGCCGGCCAATGGCAGGCGCAGCGTGAAGCAGGTACCCTGGCCGGGGCTGGACTGCACTTCCATCTGGCCCTTGTGGTTGTTGGTGATGATGAAGTAGGACACCGACAGGCCCAGCCCGGTGCCCTGGCCGATCTCCTTGGTGGTGAAGAACGGTTCGAAGATGCGCTTGCGCACGCTCTCGGGCATCCCCACGCCGTTGTCCTCGACCTGGATTTCCGCCCATGGCGGGTTCAGTCGCGTGCGCAGGGTGATGCGTCCCGGTTCCTGTTCGTCGCTGCGTTGATGAATGGCCTGGGCGGCATTCTTCAGCAGGTTGAGCAGCACCTGCTCCAGTTCGTTGGCCGTGCCGGGCACCGGACCCAGCGCCGGGTCGAACTGGCGCACGATGTTCTGCCCCTTGAAGTCGAAGCCGATCGCCAGGTCGAAGTCGTTACCGGCGATTTCCACGGCTTGATCGATAAGCGCCGGCAGCTCGCAGGGCGCCATTTCCCGAGTGCTGCGGCGGCTGAAGCTGAGCATGTGGGTGACGATCTTCGCGGCCCGTGCGCCGGCCTGCTGGATGCCGTCGAGCAGCTGCGGAATTTCTCGTCCTTGCAGGTAGGCGTTCACCGCGGCCAGATCGATACCGGCGTCGCTGGCTTGTTCGAGGTTCTTCGGCAGGTCGGCCGAGAGGCGCCGCCTGACGTTCTGCACGTTGTGCAGGATCGCGCCCAGGGGGTTGTTGATCTCGTGGGCCATCCCCGCTGCGAGGCCGCCGACCGAAAGCATCTTTTCCGACTGCACCATCATTTCTTCCAGCGACAGGCGCTGGGTGATGTCGTCGATGCGAATCACCACCCCGCGGCCGGCACCGCCCATCAGCGGATAGAAGGTCAGCGCGTAATGGCGCGGCGTGTCGTCCTTGACCCAGGTCACCCGCTCGATCTTGGCCACCGTGTGTTGTTCCACGGTGGTCTTTAGTTGCGGCAGGAACGGCTTGAGTGGGGCGAACGCGAGAAAGATCGGTTGATTCAGCGCCTCGTCCAGCGGCGTGCCGGAAAGGGCGCTGGCCTCCTGGTTCCATTGGGTGACGTACAGTTGCTCGTCGAGGGCGATGAGTGCCGACGGCATGGAGTCGATGATGCTGTTGAGGTAGTTCTGGAAACCGGTGAGCTTCTTTTCGATCTTGCTGCGCACCTGGACTTCGAGTTCGAGCTTGCGGTTGGTGTGGCGGGTTTCCTCGGCCAGTCCCTGGGCCTGGTCGTAGGCCGCCTGAGACTCGTCGCGGGCTCGCTTGAGCTGCTGTTCGCGCGCCTCGATGCGCGAGAGCATGGTGTTGAAGGCTTCCGCCAGACTGCCGATCTCGTCATGGTTGCCGCGGCCTGCGCGCAGGGCGTAGTTCTCCTCGCGGGTGACCTGGCGCGACAGTTCTTCGAGGCGATAGATGGGCTGGGTGATCAGGCGCTTGATCTGCCGGGCGATGACCAGCCACAACAGCACGCTGAACACCAGGATGCCGAGGCTCGCAGTGAGGGTGCCGGTGTAGAACGCCACGGGCAGCTCGCTGCTGGCCACCAGCAACAGATGGCCGGCGTTGGGCAGTGGCACCAACTGGGTGCTGCGGAATTCGGTGGAACGCCAGCTTTCGATGCTGTCGAAGCGCGCGGGCATCTTCAATCGATCGCCGTGCTGCAACTGGGCCAGGCGCTCGCCCTGGGCATCGTAGATGGCGGCGGCGCGCAGTGGCGAATAGCCATTGAGTTCTTCGAGCAGGGCCTCGGCTTCCTGCGGCGAGCCCACCGCCCGCTGCGCGAGGCTGGGGTTGGCCAGCAGCCGGCCAATGGTTTGCAGGGCCTGGGGTGCCATGCTCTCCTGGGAGATCCAATAGGCCGCGCTGATGAACGTCAGGTTGGCGACCAGCAGCACGGTGGTCAACAGCACCAGCAGGGCGGCCAGCAGTTTCTGGCCAACCGGCAGGTTCTCGAGTCTCTGGCGCAGGGGCATGGGTGTGATCGCTTCCAAGGCAGTGCAGGGCAGAGCCGCAGTGTAGCAAAGTGTGCTGCAGGCACCGTGAGAGCGCTTATTGGCCGAGAAAGGAGCGACGCGGCTTCAGGGCTTGTGCAGGGCCTTGATCAGTCGTGCCTGCAATGTGTGTAGACCCGGCACCTCGCACTGCCGGTCGAGCGCTGCTGCGCAGGCGTAGCCCAGCAGGTAGTCGACCTCGGTTCGGCGACCCTGGTCGACGTCCTGATACATCGAAGAGTAGTTGGCAGCCGTCGCTTGGATGACCCTTAGCACCTCTTCATGCAGCCCGTCGGCGGCGTCTGCCTGGCCACACGCTCGCAGCAGTCGTGCCAGCTCGGCGCACAGCGCGGTCACTTCGTCAGGGTGATCGGCCAACGCCCCGTTGCGACAGCCATACAACACGGTCAGCGGATTGATCGCGCAGTTGAGGGCCAGCTTGCGCCACAGGCGCGATTCGATAGCGTCTGTCCACTGATGCGCGATGCCAGCCCGAGCCAGGTCGGCCAGCAGCGCCGTCGGAGCCTCTGCGCAGTTTGGGTCGGCATCACCCAGCCAGGTCAGTCCCTGCCCGGCGAAGACCGCCTGGAAGTCACCAGCGCGATAGGCCCCTTCGGTCGTCGAAGCATAGATGCAGCGTGTGTGCGGCAGCATCCGCGCTACCGCTTGCTGACTGCCCATGCCGTTCTGCAACAGGATCACTTCGGCGCCCGGCACCAGGCGCGCGGCGACACTGGCGACGGCCGCCTGCGCATCGTAAGCCTTG
Organism: Pseudomonas sp. PS01301; assembly: GCF_029960215.1. Classification (NCBI taxonomy): domain Bacteria; kingdom Pseudomonadati; phylum Pseudomonadota; class Gammaproteobacteria; order Pseudomonadales; family Pseudomonadaceae; genus Pseudomonas; species Pseudomonas sp. PS01301. The sequence continues at coordinate 97,209 of NZ_JASCPM010000004.1, forward strand.
CACGCCAGCAGCAGACGCGTGATCGGTCCATCACCGGCGACGCTCGTGGCGGGCAGCAGGTGAACATGGGTCTGCGCGCCTTCGGTCAAGCTCAGCCCACCGGCCTGGAGGTACGCCTGCACCCGTGCGGCATCGCGCAGCAGCAGATGCACCGGCACACCGGCACGAGCCAGTCGGCACGCCCACAACACGCCCAGGCTGCCGACGCCCAGCACATGCCAGGTCCGATCCACTGGCTGCTCGGTCGCAGGATCATGGGTGGGGTGTTGCTCGCGCATCGCAGACTCGCTCGAAAAATGGATAACCCGCGCCTGAATTCAAGCCGCAGGTGGCCTTTCACAATGCCGGCTCCCTTATAATGAGCGGGCATTTCAATCGTCAAGCCAGGCGCGCTCCTTCTTCCAACGAGCCGCCGATCATTTTCCGGAGAAAACACATGCCCTCGTTCGACGTAGTGTCCGAGTTGGACAAGCACGAAGTCACCAACGCGGTCGACAACGCCATCAAGGAGCTGGATCGCCGTTACGACCTCAAAGGCAAAGGCAGCTTCGCCTTCAAGGACCTCACGGTCACCCTGACCGCCGAAGCCGAGTTCCAGCTCGAAGCCATGATCGAGATCCTCAAGATGGCCCTGGTCAAGCGCAAGATCGACGTGCAGTGCCTCGAGATCAAGGACGCCTATGCCTCGGGCAAGGAAATGAAGCAGGAAGCCGTGCTGCGCGAAGGCATCGAAAAGGAGCTGGCGAAGAAGATCGTCGCCCACGTCAAGGATGCCAAGCTCAAGGTGCAAGCGGCCATCCAGGGTGAGCAGGTGCGCATCACCGGCAAGAAGCGTGATGACCTGCAGGAGGCGATTGCCGCCCTGCGCGCCAAGGAATTCGGCATGCCCCTGCAGTTCAACAACTTCCGCGATTGATGAAACCTTGGGCTGCCCGAGGCGTCGGAGCAGGTGCCCCCGAGGGACGCGATCCCATGTGGTCGGGGGCATACGTGTATTACGGTGGTAGGAGAACCCCATGGATTTGAACGCAGAAGTCGATCATCTGGTAAAGGCTTCACAAGCCTGGATTCCGATGGTCATGCAATATGCCAGCAAGGTCGTCCTGGCGCTGGTGGTGCTGTGTGTAGGGTGGTGGCTGATCAACAGGGTCACCGCCAGCCTGCAGAAACTCTTGGCGTTGCGGCATATCGACCTGGCGTTGCAGCGTTTCATCGGCACCTTGGCCAACGTCGTTCTGAAGATTCTGCTGTTGGTCAGCGTCGCCTCGACCATCGGCATCGAAACCACGTCGTTCGTCGCCGCCATCGGTGGTGCGACCGTGGCCATCGGTCTGGCCCTGCAAGGCAGCCTGGCGAACTTCGCCGGCGGCGTGCTGATCCTGCTGTTTCGTCCTTTCCGTATTGGTGACTGGATCGAAGCTCAGGGTGTGAGCGGTACCGTCGACTCCATCCAGATCTTTCACACCGTATTGCGCACCGGCGACAACCGCACGGTGATCCTGCCCAACGGCAATCTGTCCAACGGCATCATCACCAACACCAACCGTCAGCCCACGCGCAAGATCACCTTCGACATCGGCGTGGACTACGACGCCGACCTGCAGAAGGCCCGCGAGATCCTGCTGGACCTGGCCAAGGACCCGCGCGTGTTGCAGACGCCGGCACCCGAGGCCGTGGTGGCCGCCCTGGGCGACAGCTCGATCACCGTGTCCCTGCGCATATGGGTGAACACCGGCGACTTCGGCGGAGTGACCAACATGCTCAACGGCGAGATTCGCGATCGCCTGCGCGCCGAGGGTATCGACATTCCGTTCCCGCAGCGGGTCATCCGCGTGATGCAGGAAGAAGCCAAGCAGCCAGGCTGAGCCGTCTTGCGAGGCGTAACGAAAAAGCCCCGGTCGTCATGGCCGGGGCTTTTTTGTCACGTCGCTTCTTCGTCGGGCCCCTCGCGGGCGATGCGCGCATTCTCCTGCTTCCAGTGCAGGGCGATCAGCAGCAGCGTCGGCACGCCGAGCAGGGCGGTGATCAGGAAGAAGTTGTGATAGCCGAACTTCTCGACCATGACCCCTGAATAACCACCGATCAGGCGCGGCAGCAGGAGCATGATCGAGCTCAGCAGCGCATATTGCGTGGCCGAGAACTTGAGGTTGGTCAGGCTCGACAGGTAGGCGACGAAGGCCGAGGTGGCCAGGCCGGAACTGAAATTGTCCAGCGAGATGGTCAAGACCAGCATCTTCAGGTTCGGCCCCATGTCGGCCAGCATCAGGAACAGCAAATTGGTCCCGGCCGAAGTGATGCCGCCGATGAACAGGATCGGCAGGATGCCGAAGCGCACGATCAGCAAGCCGCCGAAGCCGGCGCCGAGCAGGGTCATGATCAGGCCGAAGATCTTGCTGACGCTGGCGATCTGGTCCTTGGTGAAGCCCTGGTCGATGTAGAACACGTTGGCCATGACCCCCATGACCGTATCGGACATCCGATAGGTCGCGATCAGCCCCAGCAGCAGCAAGGCTTGCCAGCGGTAGCGCAGAATGAAGTCGTTGACCGGGGTCAGCACCGGCGCCAGCCCGCGGCGACCGACCGACGACAGGCACGCGGCGGTCAGAATGATGTAGAGCAGGGCACGCAGAAATGCCCGGTCTTCGAGCAGCAGGTCGATCAGGCTCTGGCTGCCGAACAGCACGCTGGCGAAATCGGTGTTGTACAGCTGGGTGAACATGGCCGGTACCGACACCAGCAGCACGATCAGCACGAACACCGACATCAATTGATGGCTGAAGCCATAGCGCGCCGCCGACAATTGCGTGCGCAGGGCCACTGGCGGTTCACGCATGACCAGGGTGGTGATCAGCGCTGGCACCATCAACAAGCCGAACAACAGATAGGTGTTGGCCCAGGCCTGATGCAGATAGGCGAATCCCGTGGAGCCGAAGCCTTCGGCGAAATACAGGGCACCGGCGGTGGCCAACAGCGCGGCCACACGGTAACCGGCCATGTAGCTGGCAGCGAGGGCGGCCTGGCGCTGATCTTCGGCGATCTCCAGGCGGTAGGCATCCACGGCGATGTCCTGGGTGGCCGAGGCGAAGGCGACCACGACGGCGATGGCGATCAACCACGACAGATGCTTTTGCGGATCGCAGAAACTCATGCCCACCAGACCGAGAATCACCAGTGCCTGTGCCAGCACCAGCCAGGAGCGCCGCCGCCCCAGCTTGCCGAGCAGCGGCAACCGCCATTGGTCGAGCAGCGGCGACCATACCCATTTGAAGGCATAGGCCAGACCGATGAGGCTGGCATAGCCGATGGTTTCACGGGCGACGCCTGCTTCACGCAACCACACCGAGAGGGTCGAGAACACCAGCATGTACGGCAGGCCGGCAGCGAAACCGAGCAGCAGAAGCACAACGGTGGAAGGGCTGGCATAAGCGGCGAGCGCGGCGCGCCAGGTTTTACGGGGCATGGGCTGGAATCTGCCTCAGTTTGCGAAACAAAGCGCGCACTCTAACCGCATGCTTGCTCTGGACGCCAGCCATGGCGTGCCATATCGACGCGATTCTTCATGATCAGTACGCCTTCGCTGCGCAGGCGCGCCCGTTGTTCGGCGCCGCTGGACGTTCCCGCCTCAAGGCTCAGCCGCCCGCCGGCGGCGACCACGCGATGCCAGGGCAGACGGGTGCCGTCCGGCAGTTGGCTCAAGGTTCGCCCGACCCAGCGCGCCGCGCGACCGAGCATGGCCAGTTCGGCGAGCTGCCCATAGGTCACGACTTTGCCTTCTGGCACTTGGGCCAGCACGGTGTAGAGCGCGGTGCGGCGAATGGCCGCGGCCTGATCGGGGTCATTCTGCAGTTGAGAATTGAACTCGTCTGTCATCTGGGTGTCTGTCCTTGCTCGGATCTAGTCCTACCGAATAATGCCGCATTTCCTACACATCAGAGCCCCCAGAATCTGCCTATGTTGCCTAGAACCCTGCTGTGCCTTGCCCTGGCTTCCACTTCTACCGCGACCTTTGCCGATACGGTCTGGCTGAAAAACGGTGACCGCATTTCCGGCAAGATTACCGTGTTCGACGGTGGCAAGCTGATGATCAAGACCGAATACGGCGGCTCGATTCCGCTGGACTGGAAACAGATCAAGACCATGGAGAGCGATCAAGAGCTTCTGGTCAAGCAGGATGACTACATGGGCGAGAAACCCAAGTCGATCAAAGCCGCCGAGGATGGCAAGGTCATCCTGCAGAACGGTGAGGCGCCCAAGACCGTCGAACTGGCCAGCATCCAGCAGATCATCAAGCCCAAGCCCGTGGTCACCGACCTGCAGATCAAGGGCAATGTCGACATGGGCCTGGACTACAAGCGCGCCGAAACCGATACCGACGACTATAACGTCGCCTTCAAGACCACCGCCCGGCACGGCAAGTGGCGCCACATCGGCTCGGGCGAGTACAACCGCGAGTCCCAGGACAGCGTTGTCACCACCGACAATTTCGCCTTGGAATACTCCCTCGACCGCTTCTTCACCGATCAGTGGTTCTGGCAGGGGCGCCTGGATTACAAGCGCGACAAGATCGAAGACCTGGAGCGCCAGCGCACCATCGGTACCGGCCCTGGCTACCAGTTCTGGGATGACGAGCTCGGGGCGTTCTCGCTGGGCGGCCTGTTCAACCGCACCGACTTCCAATACGCCGACGGCGACAAAGACAACTTCTATTCCGTGGCCATGAAGTGGGACTACAACCGCTACCTGATCGGCAAGACGGTGGAGTTCTTCACCAACGGCGAACTCGGCAAGCCGATCAGCAACGTGGCCGATTACAGCCTGGATGCCGAAGTGGGCCTGCGCTACAAGGTTACCGAATGGGCATCGCTCAATCTCAAGGCCGAGAAGGACCTGGTCAGCGGCACCAGTGGCGCCGACCTCGACAGCACCCGTTACACGGCCGGTTTCGGCGTCGCCTGGTAACCTTGCAATACGCCGACACATGTCCGCCAGGCCGCGAGGGACGCGGGTTTTGCGGGCATGTGCGGTGCCATCGATTCGCCCCTGCCTTGAATTAACGATTTATTGACGTCATCTAGGGTCTACTGGAAGGCATTCTTCCGTAGAGGAAACCATTTGATGCGCGCTTTTCTATTGCTGTTCCTGTTGTTCCCCGTATTGGAACTGTACGTCTTCTTCAAGTTGAGCACTGCAATCGGGTTTTTCCCCGCGCTGTTGCTCATCATTGCCGGCTCGGTGCTGGGTGTATTGGTGATGCGCGTGGCCGGCCTGGCCACGGTTCTGCGCACCCGCGCCAGTCTGCAGCGGGGCGAGCTGCCTGCCGAGCAGATGTTCAATGGCCTGGTTACCGCAATGGGCGGTGTCCTGCTGATCGTGCCCGGCTTCATCACCGATGTGTTCGGCGTGCTGTGCCTGCTGCCCTTTACCCGGCATTTCCTGATCCGCAAGGTGCGTGAGCGGGCCCAGGCGCAGGCCATGCGCCAGCGCGCGTTCGCCGATGACATGCCACCCTCGGGTGGTTCGACCCAGGCCTATCGCGCCCACGTGATCGAAGGCGAGGTCATCGAAGGTGAAGTGGTCGGACGCGAAACAGGGCGTACCGATCGCTGAAAAATGCCTTGCAGCGTGTCGACGGCGCCTTCGGGCGCCGTTTCTTTTGGCCGTCGGCATGGAAATTTTTAACCCTGGCCCTTGTAATCCCGCGCGTCGACCTCATGTATGGGTCACCGCAAGGTTTGTGGCATCAGCGCCACACATGTTTCCGCGTCTTGCATTGCCAGACGCGACCGGTTACGCCGGAAGATCCACGCCGCCGGTACACACCGGCCGATGAAAACCATAATTAGGAGAGATCGACAATGAAGCTTCGCCCTCTGCATGACCGCGTCGTTATCCGTCGCAGCGAAGAAGAGTCCAAAACCGCTGGCGGTATCGTTCTGCCAGGTTCGGCCGCTGAAAAACCCAACCGTGGCGAAATCGTCGCAGTGGGCACCGGCAAGATCCTGGATAGCGGCGAAGTCCGCGCGCTGGCCGTCAAGGTGGGTGACAAGGTGGTCTTCGGCCCTTACTCGGGCAGCAACACCGTCAAGGTCGACGGTGAAGACCTGCTGGTGATGAGCGAGAACGAAATCCTCGCCGTCGTCGAAGGCTGATACCACTGAACGCCCGTTACTCCCCAGTATTCAAGGAAATCGATCATGGCTGCTAAAGAAGTTAAATTCGGCGACTCCGCCCGCAAGAAAATGCTCACTGGCGTCAACGTCCTGGCTGACGCGGTAAAAGCGACCCTGGGCCCGAAAGGCCGTAACGTGATCATCGAGAAAAGCTTCGGCGCCCCGACCATCACCAAGGACGGCGTTTCCGTTGCCAAGGAAATCGAGCTCGAAGACCGTTTCGAAAACATGGGCGCGCAGCTGGTCAAAGACGTTGCCTCCCGTGCCAACGATGACGCAGGCGACGGCACCACTACCGCTACCGTTCTGGCTCAAGCCATTGTCAACGAAGGCTACAAGGCCGTCGCTGCAGGCATGAACCCGATGGACCTCAAGCGCGGCATCGACAAAGCGACCATCGCCGTCGTTGCTGAGCTGAAAAACCTGTCCAAACCATGTGCCGATACCAAGGCTATCGCTCAGGTCGGCACCATCTCCGCCAACTCCGACAGCTCCATCGGCGACATCATTGCCGAAGCCATGGAAAAAGTCGGTAAAGAAGGCGTGATCACCGTTGAAGAAGGCACTGGCCTGGAAAACGAACTGTCGGTCGTAGAAGGCATGCAGTTCGACCGTGGCTACCTGTCGCCGTACTTCGTCAACAAGCCGGAAACCATGGTTGCCGAGCTGGACAGCCCGCTGATCCTGCTGGTCGACAAGAAAATCTCCAACATCCGCGAAATGCTGCCGGTGCTGGAAGCCGTTGCCAAGGCCGGCCGTCCGCTGCTGATCGTTTCCGAAGACGTCGAAGGCGAAGCCCTGGCGACTCTGGTCGTGAACAACATGCGCGGTATCGTCAAAGTCGCTGCCGTCAAGGCGCCTGGCTTCGGTGACCGTCGCAAGTCCATGCTGCAGGACATCGCCGTATTGACCGGCGGCACCGTCATCTCCGAAGAGATCGGCCTGAGCCTGGAAAGTGCCACCCTGGAGAACCTGGGCAGCGCCAAGCGCGTGACCATCTCCAAGGAAAACACCATCATCGTTGACGGTGCTGGCGTTGAAGGCGACATCCAGTCCCGTATCAACCAGATTCGTCAGCAGATTGGCGAAACTTCCTCGGACTACGACCGTGAAAAACTGCAGGAACGTCTGGCCAAGCTGTCTGGCGGCGTTGCAGTGATCAAGGTAGGCGCTGGTTCCGAAGTTGAAATGAAAGAGAAGAAAGCCCGCGTTGAAGACGCCCTGCACGCAACCCGCGCAGCCGTCGAAGAAGGTGTGGTTCCTGGCGGTGGCGTTGCGCTGATCCGTGCTCTGGAAGCGCTGACCAACCTGACCGGCGACAACGCCGACCAGAACGTCGGTATCGCTGTACTGCGTCGCGCAGTCGAAGCACCGCTGCGCCAGATCGCTGCCAACTCCGGCGACGAGCCAAGCGTTGTGGTCAACGAAGTCAAGAACGGCGCAGGTAACTACGGTTACAATGCTGCAACTGGCGTCTACGGCGACATGATCGAAATGGGTATCCTGGATCCTACCAAGGTGACCCGTTCGGCATTGCAGGCTGCAGCTTCCATCGGTGGTCTGATCCTGACGACCGAAGCAGCCATCGCTGACAAGCCGAAAGCCGAAGGCGCAGCTGGCGGCGGCATGCCAGACATGGGCGGCATGGGTGGCATGGGCGGCATGATGTAAGCGAGCCCTCGCGCTCTACCTGTTTACAGGTAAGAAAAACCCCGGCCAGTCATGGCCGGGGTTTTTTTATGCCTGCCCAGCCTATAAGCTGCGCGAGCCCCGTCGGGGCGACAGCAGCACTCGGAGATCTGCCCATGCGAATCCTATTGGTTGAAGACAACCGCGACATCCTGGCCAACCTGGCCGATTACCTGGGTATGAAGGGCTACACCGTCGACTGCGCCCAGGACGGTCTGTCCGGCCTGCACCTGGCGGCCACCGAACATTACGACCTGATCGTGCTCGACATCATGCTCCCGGGCATCGACGGCTATACGCTGTGCAAACGCCTGCGCGAGGATGCCCGACGCGATACGCCGGTGATCATGCTCACTGCACGCGATCAGCTCGATGACCGCCTGCAGGGCTTTCGTTCCGGTGCCGACGACTACCTGCTCAAGCCGTTCGCGCTGTCCGAGTTGGCGGCGCGCATCGAAGCGGTCCTGCGCCGTGCCCAGGGCGGTGGTCGTCGCTCGCTGCAGGTCGGCGATCTGATCTACGACCTCGACACCCTGGAAGTCACCCGCGAGGGCCGCCTGCTCAAGCTCAACCCGGTGGGCCTCAAGCTGCTCGCCGTGCTGATGCAGAAGAGCCCCCATGTGCTGCGCCGCGAAGTGCTGGAAGAAGCCCTGTGGGGCGATGACTGCCCCGACAGCGACAGCCTGCGCAGTCACGTCCACCAGTTGCGGCAGGTGATCGACAAACCGTTCGACAAGCCCCTGCTTCATACCGTGCATGGCGTGGGTTACCGCCTCGCCGAAGGCCGCGATGGAGTTTAAGCAGAGCCTCGCACAACGCATCATCATCGCCTTTGCCTTGATGAGCGCCCTGGTGGCGGGCGCTTTCGCGGTCGGTATCGTGGCCACCGTGCACCTGGTCGAGGAGCGGCTGATTTCCGCAGGCCTGGGCGGCGACCTGCAGCGCCTGCTGCTGATGGACAACGGCGCCGACTGGAGCCACCGCCCCGAACCCGACCAGTTGTTCTACTACGATGGAGGTCCCGGCGAATTCGAGCTGGCGCCGGACGTGAAACACTTGCCGGTCGGCTTCCACGAGGTGTTTCGCGACAAGCTGTCCTATCACGCGATGATCCAGGTGGTCGACGGGCGTCGCTACGCCCTGTTGCAGGACCAGAGCGATTTCGAAGAGCGTGAGCGCGTGCTGTTCGCCGTGGTACTGGTGGGTTTCGTTCTCAGCCTGGCCCTGGCGATCTTTCTCGGCTGGGTGCTGGCGCGCAAGGTCATGGCGCCCGTCGTGCGCCTGGCGCGTCAGGTCCGCCATCGTGATCAGATCCTCGGCATGGCGCCGCCCCTGGCGCCGGACTACACGGCCGACGAAGTCGGTGAGCTGGCCGTGGCGTTCGATGCCACCCTTGGCCGCCTGCGCGATGCACTGACCCGCGAGCGCCTGTTCACCAGCGACGTCAGCCATGAATTGCGCACGCCGCTGATGGTACTGGCCAGTTCCTGCGAACTGCTGCTGGAAAATCCGGCACTGCCCGAGCGATCGCGCGCCCAGGTACAGCGCATCGCGCGGGCCTGCGAGGACATGCGCGATCTGGTGCAGACTTTCCTGATGCTGGCGCGCGCTCAGCGCGATGACAGCGGCCGCGTGGCACCAGCCACCCTGGGGCAGGTCGCCGAAGACCTGATGACGCAGTGGCGACCGGCGATCGAAAAGAAGGGCCTGAGCCTGGAGTTCGTTGCTGGAACGCCTTTGGCGCAGACCTACAACGGTACCTTTCTACACGCCGTGATGGGTAACTTGTTGCGCAACGCGCTGCATTACACCGACCAAGGCTTCATCCGCCTGACGCTCGACGCAACCAGCTTCCATGTGGAAGACAGCGGCGTGGGCATTCCCGAGGCTCAGCGAGAGGCCATGTTCCAGCCGTTCGTGCGCGGCCCTGAAAAGCGCGGAGAGGGGCTGGGCCTGGGGTTGTCGCTGGTTCAGCGCATCTGCGAAGACCAGGGCTGGCAGGTTCAGTTGGAGCCTGTCGAACCGCACGGCTGTCGCTTCACCATTGAACTTGGATTGGGCAAACAAGCATTGGCTTGATGCTTGCTTCCAACTGCCGCGTGCCATTACTGTAGGAAATATCCTGTATCACCTAGGAAATTTCTGACAAATTTTTCACAGTGACATGACCTGGCCATGACGGTTGGATGAATAAGGTGTGCGCCATCTGTCCTAGAGGCGTGCCCCATGTCCGATCCCGTCAAGTTGGAATTTTCCGAGAAGTATGACCGCGCCCACGCGCAAAAATATTTTGATAAACACCGCAACAGTTTTGCTCGACGCATGTCACACAGGCGCGACGAGCAACTGGCGCGCAAGGCACTCGCGCTGGTCGGCGAGCCCGGCCTGGTGCTGGACCTGCCATGTGGTGCCGGTCGCTTCTGGCCGCTGCTGGCCGAGAAGCACAACCGCGTGATCATCGGTGCGGACAATTCGGCGGCGATGGTCGAAACGGCGTGCGCCTCGCAACCCAAGGAGATCGTGGAGCGGGTTCAGCCGTTGCAGACCTCGGCGTTCGATATTGCGCTGCCGGACAATTCGGTAGACAGCATCTTTTGCATGAGGTTGCTGCACCACATCGGTGAAGCCGAACACCGCCTGACCATTCTCAGGCAGTTTCACCGGGTAACCCGTGACAGCGTGGTGTTGTCGCTGTGGGTCGACGGCAACTTCAAGGCCTGGAAGCGTGAGCGGGCCGAACAGCGTCGACGTCTGCGCAACGATCAGGACGAGTATCAGAACCGCTTCGTGTTGCCTGCGGCAACCGTGGAAGCGGAGTTCATCCAGGCCGGTTTCCGTATTCAGGAGCGCCTGGACTTTTTGCCGATGTACGCCATGTGGCGAGTATATGTTCTACGTAAGGGGTAAGCAGGATGGCGGTTGAGGGCATGACGGCAGGCACGGCAAGCGGCAAGGCCGGCTTCGATCACTACTGGCGGCAGCAGGGCGCGTGGGTGGAGGAGCCCAACGTGCGCCGTGGCGGCGAAAGCGGCGTGCAACGCCTGTTCGCGGCCGACGGGCAGATGATCTACGTCAAACGTCAGGTCGGACACATCTATCGCAGCTGGCTGCACCCGTTCGGTCGTCCCACGGTATTGCGCGAACGCGATGCGTTGACCGCGCTCTACCAACTGGACGTCAACGTGCCGAAGATGATCTTCTGTGGCACCCAGCGCGACGAGAACAACGAGTGGCAAGCACTGCTGGTGACGAAGTCGCTGGACGGTTTCGAAGAGTTCGAGCATTGGTTGCAGGGCGGCGGTCGCGAGCGTCATGGCGAAGCAGTCTACGAACAGGTCCTGCAGAGCCTGGCGACCAACCTGGCGCGCATGCACCGCGGACGCTGGCAACACAGCTGTATCTACATCAAGCACGTATTCGTCCGGGTCACGGGCGAAGGTAGCAATGCGCGCGGTGAAGTGGCGCTGCTGGACCTGGAGAAGTGCCGTCAACGCATGACCGCTCAGCAGGCGGCCTCACACGACATGAAGCAGCTGCGTCGCCATTCGTCGTTCAGTGATCCGGACTGGCGCAAGCTGATCTACCTTTATGAGGCGGCATTCGGCAGCTCCATCAAAGGTTTACAGTGATGAAACTAGAAATCGCACGAGGTTTGTTTCTGGTGGCGGCGCTAGGCGTGGCCACCGCGGCGGTAGCAGCGTGGGAACAACCGCGCTCGGCCATCCTCAGCGCTGCCCACGGCGAGGGCAACTGTCCGTTGCCGCGCTCCCAGAAGGCGCAGATGGCCGTCACTCCGGACAAGGATTTCATCCTGTTCATGCTTGGCCTGAGCCAGGGCGTACGCACTCAGGGGTAAGGCACCCAGCTCACCTGCATTCAAGCCACGTTCAGGTGCAGGTACAGGTGATTGTCCCAAAGCCCCGACGGCAGTTGCAGCGGCGCTCCCACCAGCTGTGGAGCGCGGCAGTCGTAGTAGCGGCAGCGGCCTTGCCCCGAGGTCACCACGAAACCATCTTCCACGGCACCGACGCCCGCGCAATCGGGCAAGGTGCCGTCGTGCTTCACCGCACCGCTGTCCATGTCCCAGATGAAGAAACGGTTGGCCCTGGGCGCGGTGAGTGCCACCAGGCGCAGTTCGCTGTGTACTGCGACGCTGGCGGTGTAGTGCCCCATCGACTGCAATTGTTCCAGCGAAACAGGGAAGGCCTGAAAGGCCTGGCCCGGTCGCTTGACGGCCAGCAGCGGGGCGCTCTCGTGGCTCGGGCCCATGAACTGCTGACAGGCGAACACGGTATCGTCGGCACTGATCGCCAGATGCCGCACGCTGTTCATCGGCTGCTCCAGGCATTCCTTGCTCAGCAGCGAGCCATCGCGGCGCATCATCACCAGGCTGGGCTGCATGGCGTCCAGATTCATCTCGACCCGGCTTTCGGCTTCGGTGCGGATGCCACCGTTGGCCACCACTAGGGTTTCGCCGTCCGTCATCCATGACACCTGATGCGGGCCGATACCGTGGGTGGACAACTCGCCGCTGTGCACCAGGCGCCCGTCGACGAAGCGATAGACACCCAGCACGCCACGGCCTGGATCGGTGGTGTCGTTCTCGGTGGCATACAACCATTCGCCGTCCTTGTGAATCACGGCGTGGCCATAGAAGTGCCGGTCAGGGCGCGATTCCAGGGTTTGCAGCAGCGCCCCATCGCGCAGGTCGATCAGGTAACTCTGAGTGCCGGGACGACGCGCGACGAAGAGGGCCACCGGCAAAGTCGGGTGGTCGACGATGTCATGACAGCGTTGGCCGACCTGGGTGGAGAACACCTCACGGCCGTCCAGCCGATAACCCACGGCGAAGTGCCCGCCATCGGCATCGTCCCGGGCCGACAGCAACAGCGGTTCACGCTGTGCGTGCCTGGACAGTGTCCAATTGCCCAGAGTCAGGGCCTTGAGCAGCACTTGGGTCAGCTTCTGCGCCGAGCGTGCGATCATCGTCAGTCACCGTCGTTGGCATTGAAGCCCAGCTGGATGTTCAGGGCGCGGGCCAACTCGCCTTCGTGCAGGCGGTGGACCACGTTGAGGCTGTCGTAGAGGGTGTTGAGAAACTGTTTGCCAGCATCGTCGCCAAGCAGGTCGCCCAGGCTGCGCGTGTTGCTGTCGAGCAGCTTCATGGACGTGGCGTAGGCCGCATCGATCTTGTCGGCCAAGGCTTTCTGGTCGCTGGGTAGCAGGCCGCGCAGGCCCTTGTTGTCGACGCCGACCCAGACGGTCTGCGCGGCCGCCAGACTGGCACGCACGCTGTGTATCGACTGGGCGCTTCGCCAGGCTTCGGCCTGGTAGGGTTGGGCGATGCCCTTGGTGAGGCGGCCCATGGGCGCGCCGAGCTTCTTCTTCAGGGTGTCGAGTGCGGTGACCTGGGCCCGCAGGACGTCGGCGATGGCCTCGTGGGAATCGGCGTAGCGCTGGTTGGGAAACTTGGTCATCTGCGCAAGCATGCCGTCGGCGCTGTTCCAACTGGCGAGAATCTCTTCGGCCAGTGCTTTCTGGTGCTCGCCGATGGCAGTGAGCAGCGGGCAATAGCGAGCCTTCTGCGCGGCATCGGCAATTTCCGGCTTGCTGTCGAAAAGGATGTACTCGTACGCCGACAGGCCCTGCACCACCACGCTGGCCTTGGCCAGGCTCTGTGCATCGATGGGTTGCTCGGCGTTGGCGAGCTGCTCGACCTGGCGCCCGACCAGGTTTTTCTTGTCCGGCCAGAACTGCACCGACCAGGCTTTGTTGCCTTCAGCCAGCGGGCCGATCAGCAAGGGTTGCAGTTCGGCCCAGGCTTTTTGCGCCTTGAGGAAATCAGCGCGCGCGGCGTCCAGTGGCTGGGAGCCCTGGCAGAACGCCAGGGCGCTGGCGGCCAGTTGCCGATCGGCTTCTACCCAACGGCTGTAGGTCGGCAGGATGACCTGCTTGGCGATGGCGGCGCTGGTGACGGCTTGCTGGTCTTGGGGCGAGCAGGCGCCCAGTGCCAGGGCGGCGAGGCCGGTGAAGAGCAGCTTGGGACGGAACATGTAGGCTCCTGAAACGTGTAGTCATCTAGAGAGAGTTCAAGAACGCCAGCAGCGCAGCGCGCTGCTGGTCGTCGAATTGCAATACCTGCTGTTTGGCCGCTTCGGCCTCGCCGCCATGCCACAGCACGGCTTCGAGCAGGTTGCGCGCACGGCCGTCGTGAAGGAACTGGCTGTGCCCGCTGACCGTTTCGCTCAAGCCGATGCCCCACAGCGGCGGCGTCCGCCAGTCCTGTGCGCCGGCCTTGAACTCGCTGCGTCCGTCGGCAAGGCCGGGGCCCATGTCGTGCAGCAGCAGATCGGTATAGGGGCGAATCGTCTGGTTGCGCAACTCCGGTTCCGCGGCGTCGCTGGCCGTCGTGTATTGCGCCACATGGCAACCCTGACAGCCAGCCTGGTAGAACAGATTCTTGCCGGCCAGCACCTGCGCGGAGTCGACGTCGCGCCGCGCCGGTACGCCCAGGTTGCGGGTGTAGAACAGCACCAGGCGCAGAATGTTATCACTGACTTCGGGTTCGCCGCCCGGGCCATTGCCATTGATCGCCCCGCGGCAGGCGGTTTGCGCCGCCGTGCACTCATCGAACGGACGCAGCGAAGTGGTCAGCCCCATGTCGCCGGAGAAGGCATGCACATTCTGCTGATTCAGGTTGGGCTGCCCGGCTTTCCAGCCGAAGCGGCCGAGCACGGTACGGTTCTGGGCATCGTCCCATACCTGATTGGGTCGGCCCTTGATCGGGCCGGCGCTCTCGGCCTGGTGGCGGGCATTGGCCAGGATGTCCTGCTCGCTGATCGCTTCGAGCAGGCCCAGACCGATCATCGGTGGCGCGATCCGCGCGGAGAAGCGTGTCTCGGGATGCAGATCGCCGTAGCCCAGTTGGCTGATCTGCAACTGCGGCTTGCGCAGTTCGATCTGGGTTCCGTCCTTGAAGCGCACCGGCACGCTCTGGTAGGTCACCCGCACCTTGCCTTCAGGGGCGTGACCGGGGATGGCCATGTCCTGCAATTGCGTGCCATAGACGGGTTCGGGCACCACGCCCAGGCGCTCGATCTCGCGCAGGTAGTTCGGGCTGTCGGGCAGCGACAGGCGTACCAGCATCGACACGGCACTCAGCGCGTCGTCCTCGGGCGGGTGGCCGCGACCGTCCTTGATGTGGCAGTTCTGGCAGGCATTGGTGTTGAACAGCGGCCCCAGGCCGTCGCGCGCGGTGGTGGTGGATGGCGCGATGACCCACGGGCTGCGGAAGAAACTGTTGCCCACGCTGAAATCCAGGCGCCGGACCGGTGACAGATTGGCCGAAGGCATGGAGTAGGCGTTGACGTCGAATTTGCGCACCGTGGCCTGGCCCGCGCTGTTCGCTTCGCCAGGTTCGGCCTGGGTGAAGCGCGGGGCGTCGTCGCACCCGCCCAGGCCGCAGGCCAGAAGCAGAGAGACGAAGCAGGGCAGGGCTGTGCGCATGGTCTGGAAGCTGTGGGAATCGGTTGAATAGTTGGCGATGGGGCTGTGAAAGCCTGGCGGGCAGCGGACTCGCCGCCCGCTTCGCCTGTACGGGCTTTCGAGCCTTGGGTGAACGGGCTGCACCGGACGCGCGAGTGCCTGTCGGTGCAGCCCGGATCGATCAGAACTCGTGGTCGGCGGTGTCCGGGTTGAGATCGGTAATACCCAGTTTGCCGGCGGCCTGCTCGATAGCGCCGGTCTGCTTGACCAGGGCGGCGATGGCATCGCGCACCACTTGCTGGCCGGCGGCGTTATCGCTGCTGATCAGTTGGTCGAAGTGCTCGCCCTTGTTGGCGCGGTCGACGATGGCCTGCATCTTGGCTTCGGTGTCGGCCAGGTCGGCCTTCAACGCGGTATCGGTGGCCGGGTCGGCCTTGGCCACCAGCGAGGACAGGCTTGCACCGGTCAGCTTGGTGCCGTCGGTACGGGTGTACTCGCCCAGGTAGACGTTGCGGATACCCTTGGCGTTGTAGAACGCCGAGTTGTGCGTGTTGTCGCTGAAGCAGTCGTGCTCGTCTTCCGGCGAGTTGGCTTCCAGGGCGACCTTCATGCGCTCGCCGGCCAATTCGCCGAGGGACAGGCTGCCCATGCCGAAGAGCATCTTGCGCAGGCCGCTGTCGACCGGCTCGCCCACCAGGGTGGCGCGGTAGTTGTCGGCGACATTGGGTTTCCAGTTGGCGAGCATCTCTTCGAGGTCGCTGACCAGCAGGTCGGTAACGGCCTTGAGGTAGGCACGACGACGGTCGTTGTGGCCACCGGTGGCACCGGCGCCTTCCAGGTAGTCGGACGCTGGACGGTTGCCGGCGCCTGGGCCGGTACCGTTGAGGTCCTGGCCCCAGAGCAGGAATTCGATGGCGTGGTAGCCGGTAGCGACGTTGGCTTCCGAACCACCGAGCTCGTTCAGGCTGGCGAGCTTCTCGGGCGTGATGTCGCTGACGTCGACCTTGTCTTCACCGACCTGGATGATTTTGTTGGCGATGATGTTGGCGGTAGCGCCGGGGTTGCCCAGGGCGTGCTCGTAGCTCTTGTCGGTGTAGTCGATCAGGCCTTCGTCCAGGGGCCAGGCGTTGACCTGACCTTCCCAGTCATCGATCAAGGTATTGCCGAAACGAAAGGTCTCGGTCTGCAGGTACGAAGGACGCGAGGCAACCCAGGCATCGCGCGCAGCTTTCAAGGTGGCGTCGCTGGGCGCGGCAAGGAAGGCGTCGACGGCTTTCTGCAATGCCTGAGCAGTTGTCAGGGCATCTTCGAACGTGGCGTGCACGATGTCGGCGTAGTGGGCGACCACGGCCTTGGCCGCGGCCTCGTCGAGGGTGCCGGAAGCCGTGGGCACCGCAGCCGGGGCCGCCGGCGCGGAGGCGGCCGGGGCTGGGGTCTGGGCGGCGGTGGTGGTTTGCTTGTCCTTGCTGTCGCAGCCGGCAAGAGCGATGGCGATGGCCAGCAGACTGGCGGTGGCCAGGGGCGTACGAATCATGGCGAAATCCTGCGTCAAGAGTGGCGAGCGGGCGCGCGGAGGGCGCGCAAAACTGCGCCATAATGCGAAAGATATGCATTTTCTGTAAAGGGCTAATGTGAAAAAAGCTTCAGGCTGACGCGTTGCGCTAACTCTGCGACGGCGTCGAGGTGAGGTGGGTACGGCTGCGCTCCGATTGCTTGAGCAGGGCCGTCAACTCACGCGCCGCCAGCGGCTTGCTGTAGAGGTAGCCCTGACCTTCGTGGCAACCCTGGGCGACGATATAGGCCTCCTGCTCCAGAGTTTCGACACCTTCGGCGATGACCTGCATGTTCAGGCTCTTGCCCAGCTGGATGATGGCCCGCACGATGGTCGCGTCATCCTCGTCGCTGAGCACGTCCTGGACAAAACTCTTGTCGATCTTGATCTTGTCCAGAGGCAGCGACTTCAGGTAACTGAGCGATGAATAGCCAGTGCCGAAGTCGTCGATGGCAATCAGTGCGCCCGAGCGGCGCAGGCTCAGCAGGTGCTGTGCGGCCGTGCTGATGTCTTCCATGAGGCCGGTTTCGGTTACCTCCAGCTCCAGGCTGCGCGGCGGCAGACGATACATTTGCAGGATGTTGCTGACGACGCGGGGCAGTTCGTTGTGGTGCAACTGCACCGTGGACAGGTTGACTGCCATGCGCAGGCCGATGAAGCCTTGGTCATGCCACTCGCGCAACTGGCTGCAGGCCTGATTGAGGACCCATTCGCCGATGGCGATGATGCTGCGGTTCTGCTCGGCCAGGGGGATGAACTGATCGGGGGGAACCAGGCCGTGTTCCGGGTGCTGCCAGCGCAGCAGCGCCTCGACGCCGACGATACTGTGGTCGCGGTAGCTGATCTGCGGCTGGTAGACCAGGTGCAGTTGATTGCGCGCCAGTGCCTCGCGCAGGTCCTTTTCCAGCTCGCGGCGTCGGCGCATCTCGGTGTCGACGCTGGCGATGTAGAACTGGTAGCGGTTGCGCGAACGGACCTTGGCCAGGGTCATGGTCTGCTCGGCTTTCTGCAGCAGCTTCTCGGTACTGTCGCCGTCTTCGGGAAACAGGGTGATGCCGATGGTGGCGCGCAGGCGGATCGAATGCTCGTCGAGCGCGAAAGGGGCATCGAGGTCGTCGAGAATGCGCTGCGCCAGCTCCGCGGCCTTGTAGGGCTGTTCGATGTCCGCCTGAACCAGCGCGAACTGGTCGCCGCCCAGGCGTGCCAGGTTGCCGAACCTGCCGCTGTGGGCCCGCAGGCGGTCGGCCAGGGCGCGCAGCAGGAGGTCGCCCGTCTGGTAGCCGAACTGCTCGTTGATGCCCTTGAAGTCATCCAGGCCGACGCACAACACCGCGACCCGACGCTGCAGGCGATGGGCGTCAAGCAGGACCTTGTCCAGTTGTTGCTGCAGCTGCACGCGATTGGCCAGGCCGGTCAGCACGTCGTGCTGGGCCATGTGCAGCATGGTGTCTTCGGCTTCGTGGCGAAGTTGGGTGTTGCGCTCGATGGACGCCAGAAGCTGGTTGGCCGTGTTGACCCACAGGCCCAGCTCATTGTGCTCATGACCGCGTGGCAACGGCAGTTGGTATTCGCCGGGCCGGTCGGGGTTGATCTGCAGCAGGTGTTCGATGATTCGTGACAGCGGCTTGGTCAGCAGCCAGTGATAGATCAGGTACAGCAACAGGCCCAGGGCCAGGGCGCGCAAGGTACCGGAAATGAAGATGATCACCGAGCTGACGATGAAGTCCTCGCCATAGGTGGCGGTGTCCAGGGTGATGTGCAGGTCGCCGTAGTATTCGCTGAACGGGCCGCGACCGACCAGGCGGGTGCTGAAGCTGCGCTCCTGGCCCAGGATGCGATCGGTCAGCCAGCGGCTGCTCAAGCTCTGCAGTGGGCGCGAGCGTTCGGCCAGCATGGCTTCGTCGGGGTGGCCGATGGACGCTTGACGCACCGCTTCATCCTGAAACAGCCCTTCGATCACCTGCATGCCCATTTCCCGGTCCAGGCTGTAGAGCGCCTGGGTCGAAGGGTCGCGGAACATGGCCAGGATCCGCTCGGCGTCGGCGGAGATGGCCTGGCGGGTCTTGTAGCCATCGAAGACGATCTGCGCACAGCTGAGCACCATGCCCACGACCAGGGCCGACACCAGCACCGCGCGAAGCAACTTGACGGACAAGCTGTTCCTGACTTCCAGCTTCAATGGCAATTCCTTGTGTCGAACGCTTGGCATCAAGATGCCACGAGTATTGGCAACTTACCGTGGGCCGTAAAGCCACAAATGAACGCGAATCGTACCGATTGTCTCGAATGGCGACAGGCGCGCCAGTGTGTCGGCCGGCCTGGATGCATTCTTGAGCGACAATCTGGCAACAAGCTGGACGGGAAGTGCCATCGGCGAATGCAGGCGGGCACAAAAAAGCCCGGCACGAGGGCCGGGCTTTTCAGAAACGATGTGGCTTATGCAGTGAAGGCGCGGCCTTCGTACTGCTGGGCCACGAAGTCCCAGTTCACCAGGTTCCAGAACGCCTCGACATACTTTGGACGCACGTTGCGGTAGTCGATGTAGTAGGCGTGTTCCCAGACGTCGCAGGTCAGCAGCGGGGTGTCGCCGTTGGTCAGCGGGTTGCCGGCACCGATGGTGCTGGCCAGGGCCAGGGAGCCGTCAGCCTTCTTCACCAGCCAGCCCCAGCCGGAACCGAAGGTGCCGACCGACGTCTTGGTGAACTCTTCCTTGAACGTCTCGAACGAACCGAACGCGGTGTTGATGGCTTCGGCCAATGCACCGGTAGGCTGGCCGCCGGCGTTGGGCGCCAGGCAGTTCCAGTAGAAAGTGTGGTTCCAGACCTGGGCGGCGTTGTTGAAGATGCCACCGGACGACGACTTGACGATTTCTTCGAGGGTCTTGCCTTCGAACTCGGTGCCAGGCACCAGGTTGTTCAGGTTCACGACATAGGTGTTGTGGTGCTTGTCGTGGTGATACTCCAGGGTTTCCTTGGAGATGTGCGGCTGCAGGGCATCGTGGGCGTAGGGCAGCGGCGGCAATTCGAAAGCCATGGTGATTCTCCTAATCAGGTCTGTTGCGGTTTGCGCACGGCCGATCACGGGCGGCCTGAGAAACGTCGGCGAGTTTTTACTCTTTGCGACGCAGTGCCGGATCATAGCATCGGCATGGGGCCTTAACCACGCAACAACTGTGTGGGATAGAGGTTCCAGAGCCTTTGCCTGGCCAGACTGACGGTTTCAGGTGAACACCAGTTGCGCCGCGACCGCGAACATCATCACCGCCACCATCAGGTCGAGCAGGCGCCAGGTGGTGGGGCGTGCCAACCAGGGGGCGAGCCAGGCCGCAGCCAGGGCCAGGCCGAAGAACCACATCAGCGACGCACTGGTGGCGCCGGCAACGTAGGCAGCCGGTACGCTTTGCTGGGCGCCCAGTGAGCCGATCAACAGCACCGTGTCCAGGTACACATGGGGATTGAGCAGGGTCACCGCCAACGCACTCAGCAGCACCGCCTTGCGCGAGCGCAGCCCGGTATTGTCGGCCCGTTCCAGGCTCTGCCGCGAGCAGGCACGGCGCAACGCCTGGGCGCCGTACCACAGCAGGAACAGAGCGCCGCCCCAGCGCGCCACCGCCAGCAACGTCGGATTGTGCGCCAGTAGCGTGGCCAGGCCGAACACACCGGCGGCCACCAGCAGCGCGTCACAGGTCACACACAGCAGGGCTACGGGCAGGTGATGCTCGCGGCGCAAGCTCTGCGCCAGAACGAACGCATTCTGCGTGCCGATCGCCATGATCAGGCCGAATGAAACCAGCAAACCATTCAGGTAACTCTGCCACATCGGTGTTTCTCCCTTTAGAAGCTGGCCATTGTGAGGACTGGCGCGGTATAAGAAAAACCAATAGTGCTGATCACTCATTAGGAAAACTGATGTTCGATTACAAGCTGCTCGCTGCACTGGCTGCCGTGGTGGAACAGACCGGGTTCGAGCGTGCTGCCCAGGTGCTGGGCTTGTCGCAATCGGCGGTTTCGCAGCGGATAAAGCTGCTCGAAGCACGGGTGGGTCAGCCGGTGCTGATCCGCGCCACGCCACCGGCACCGACCGATATCGGCCGGCGCCTGCTCAACCATGTGCAGCAGGTGCGCTTGCTCGAGCGTGATCTGCAGGGGCAGGTACCGACGCTGGATGAGCAGGGCATGCCCGAGCGCCTGCGCATCGCCTTGAATGCCGACAGCCTCGGCACCTGGTGGGCGGGCGCGGTGGGTGAGTTCTGCATTCGCGAGCAGTTGCTTCTGGACCATGTGGTGGAGGATCAGGACGTCGGCCTCAAGCGCATGCGTGCCGGTGAAGTGGCGGCCTGCCTGTGTGCCAGCGAGCGGCCTCTGGCCGGCGCGCGGAGTCTCTTGCTGGGGGCCATGCGCTACCGGGCGCTGGCCAGCCCCGATTTCATGGCCAGGCATTTTCCCGACGGGTTCGACCCGGCCCATCTGCCGCGCACGCCCGCACTGGTGTTCGGTCCCGACGACTATCTGCAACACCGCTTTCTGGCATCGCTGGGTCTGGCCGAGGGCTTTCTCCATCACCTGTGCCCCTCGTCCGAGGGGTTCAACCGTTTGGCCAAGGCCGGCATGGGTTGGGGCATGGTGCCCGAACTGCAGGTCGAGGACGCGCTGGCCGAAGGCAGTCTGATCGAGATCTGCGTCGGACATCCGGTGGATGTGCCGCTGTACTGGCATCACTGGCGCAACGGCGGACAGCTGCTCGAACGGCTCACGCAGCATCTGCGCGACGGTGCCGGGAGCTGGTTGGTGCCGCTGTGAGCCCTGCGCGCGTCTATCGGTAGCAGGCGTCGTCCAGGCGTGCAGTGCACGCCCGTAAATCACCTCGAAGCACGCGGCAAAGCCCTTTTCCAGGCGAGCTGCGGTTACACATTGATCGATGTACAGCGGAGCAATTCATGAAGATTCTGGTCACCGGCGCAAGCGGCTTCATCGGCGGACGCTTCACGCGTCTGGCGCTGGAGCAGGGGCTTGAGGTGCGCATCAATGGTCGCCGGGCCGAAGGGGTGGAGCATCTGGTTCGACGCGGTGCGCAGTTCACCCAGGGTGACTTGCTCGACCCCGATCTGGCCAAGCGCCTGTGCATAGGCATCGATGCGGTGGTGCATTGCGCCGGGGCCGTGGGTACCTGGGGCCGCTACCAGACGTTTCATCAGGCCAACGTCGAAGTCACCGAGAACGTCGTCGAGGCCTGTCTCAAGGAGCATGTGCAACGGCTGGTGTATCTGTCGTCGGCGGCGGTGTATGTCGACGGCCGCAGCCACCTCGGACTCAAGGAAGAGCGGGTGCCGAAGCGCCTGCGTGGCCATGAGGCGCGCACCAAGTGGCTGGCCGAGCAGAAGGTCCTGGGCGCCGCCGAGTTCGGCCTGGAAACCGTCGTGCTGCGCCCGCATCGGGTGACCGGCGCTGGCGACGGGCAGCAGTTCGCACGGCTGATCGAGCGGCAGCGAAAGAATCGCCTGCGGATCATCGGTGACGGCTTGAACAAGGTCGATTTCACCAGTGTGCAGAACCTCAACCAGGCACTGCTGGGCGCGTTGTCGGCGGGCGATACCGCGCTCAATCAGGTCTACAACATCAGCAATGGCGCGCCGATACCGTTGTGGGACGTGATCAACTATGTGATGCGCCAGCTGGAATTGCCCCAGGTGCAGCGCTATCGCGATTTCGGCCTGGCCCACGGCAGCGCTGCGCTCGGCGAGGCGGCCTGCCTGCTCTGGCCCGGCCAGCCTCGGCCGCGACTGTCGCGCTACGAGGTGCAGGCGCTGCACGAGCATTTCACGCTGGATATCAACCGCGCCCGACACTACCTGGGTTACGACCCGCGGACCTCGCTGTGGGCATCGCTGGATGAGTTCTGTGGCTGGTGGCGTGCCCAGGGCGCGCCCGGCGCCTGAGCCAATTGCCTCGGTGGTCGGTCGATGACCACCGTTGCGAGGTTATACTCGCGGTCCCGGCCATTACCCCGTGACACAAAGGTTTCTCACATGCGCAAAGATGCCCGCGACGACTTCGACGACAACCTGCCCAGCCTGCGCGGCGATACCCGCGACGATGACGACTTCGCCCCAGTGGGCGGCGGGCGCGAGCGCGATGCGTTGTATTCGCGCAACACCCCGGTGGTGCGCGTCAAGGCGCCCAGCACCGGCGCGCTGTGGGCACTGATCGGGGCCTTGTTCATCGCCTTGGGCGGGCTGGGGTGGTGGAGCTTCCAGCAGATCAACCTGATGGAGCAGCAGTTGGTGGCGACCCAGGAGAGCTTTGCGCGCATCAGCGAAGAAGCGGCGGGGCGCCTGCAGGACATCAGTGGCAAGGTCGCCAACACCCAATCCACTGCCGTGTCGGGCAGCGAAGCGATGCGGGCCGAGATCAAGCAGTTGCAGGACCAGTTGGCGCAGCAGACCCAGCAGCAGAGTGGTGTGGCCGGTCAGCAGAGCACCTTGCAGACACGTCTGGAGCAGGCGGCGTCGCAAGTGGCCGCGCAGCAGACGCTCAACGAGCAGTTGCAGGCGCAGTTGAAGAGCCTGGGCAGCGAGCTTGCCGCACTCAAGCAGGCCCAGCCGGATACCGGCAAGTTGCAGGCACGCTTGGATGGCCTGGACGGCGAGCTGGCCGCATTGAAGAAGAGCAACCCCAGCGCGCAGTTGGAGCGTCTGGAGCAGGACCTGATCGTGCTCAAGAGCGAGCAGGAGAATCGCCCGGCGGCCAGCAGTGGGCCGAGCGTCAATGAATTCGATGCGTTTCGCGGGCAGGCGACGCGCAGCTTGACCACCTTGCAGAGTCAGGTGCAGAACCTGCAACAGCAGATCAGTCAGCTGCGGCGTTGAACGGCCGGGCACGCCTGATGGCGGCCCGGCCTGCCGCTTACATGCGCGGGTAGTCCAGGTAGCCAGCAGCGCCCTTGGCGTAGAACGTTTCAGGGTGTGGCTCGTTCAGCGGTGCATCGGCCTGCAGACGCTCGGGCAGGTCGGGGTTGGCGATGTACGGCACGCCGAAGGCCACGGCATCGGCGATGCCGTTGGCCAGGGCAGCGTTGGCCGAGGCCTTGTCGAAACGCTCGTTGACGATGTACGGACCGCCGAATGCATCACGCAGTTGCGCGGCCAGGCTGTCTTCTCCTTCCTTCTCGCGGGCACAGATGAACGCGATGCCACGCTTGCCCAGCTCGCGGGCCACATAGGTGAAGGTTTCGGCGCGGTTGGCGTCGCCCATGTCATGCAGGTCGGCGCGTGGCGAGAGGTGCACGCCGACACGGTCGGCGCCCCAGACGTCGATGGCCGCATCGGTCACTTCCAGCAGCAGGCGCGCGCGATTTTCCAGCGAGCCGCCGTAGGCGTCGGTGCGCTGGTTGGTGCTGCTCTGCAGGAACTGGTCGAGCAGGTAGCCGTTGGCGCCGTGGATTTCCACGCCGTCGAAGCCGGCGGCCTTGGCGTTTTCCGCGCCTACACGGTAGGCCTCGACGATGTCGGCGATTTCAGCGGTTTCCAGCGCCCGTGGCGTTTCGAAACCGGTGATCGGACGCACCAGGCTGACGTGGCCGTCAGCGGCGATGGCGCTGGGGGCCACCGGCAGTTCGCCGTTCAGGTACAGCGAATGGGAGATACGGCCCACGTGCCACAGCTGCAGCATGATCCGCCCACCGGCGGCGTGTACGGCCTGGGTGACGTTGGCCCAGCCACGCACCTGGTCGTTGGACCAGATGCCGGGGGTGTCAGGGTAACCGACGCCCATGGGCGTGACCGAGGTCGCTTCGCTGAGGATCAGACCGGCGCTGGCGCGTTGCACGTAGTAGTCGGCCATCATCTGGTTCGGCACGCGGCCTTCGTCGGCGCGGCAGCGGGTCAGTGGGGCCATGATGATGCGGTTCGGCAGTTCCAGCGCGCCGAGCTTGATCGGGTCGAAAAGTGTAGTCATGGAAAACAGCCTCTATCAGTGAGTGGCAGGTGCCAGGTCCGGAGTCCGGGTCTGGCGAAAGGTGATCAGGGTGACGATCAGGGCGAGCACGGCCAGAACCGCCGCGGCCAGTGGCACGCTGGTCAGGCCGAGGCCGCCGGCGATGACGGCGCCGCCGATCCAGGCGCCCAGGGCGTTGCCGACGTTGAAGGCGCTGATGTTCAGGGTCGACACCAGGTTGGGTGCCGACTTGCCGAAGGTCACCACGTTGATCTGCAGCGCAGGCACGGCGGCGAAGGCTGCAGCGGCCCACAGGAACAGGGTGATTTCGGTGGGAATGACGGCGACTGCGGTCCAGCTCAGCGCGGTGGACACCACCGCCATGGCCGCGAACACGCCGACCAGGGTCGCGCCCAGGCGTCGATCCGCCAGCTTGCCGCCGATGATGTTGCCCACGGTCAGGCCCAGGCCGATCAGCAGCAGGGTGTAGGTGACGCCGCGCGGCGAGATGCCGGTGACATCGCCCAGCAGCGGCGCGATGTAGGTGAACAAGGTGAACATCGACGCGGCGAACAAGGCCGTCATGCTCAGAGACAGCCATATCCCGGCGCCCTTGAGCGCCGACAGTTCGGCGACCATGTCCAGCTTGGCTTCTTCGCGATTGCTCGGCAGAAAACGCAGCAGACCGATCAGGGCGACGACGCCGATCAGCGTCACCACCCAGAAGGTCGAACGCCAGCCTGCGGCCTGGCCCAATGCGGTGCCCAGCGGCACACCCAGCACGTTGGCCAGGGTCAGGCCGGTGAACATCAGGGCTACGGCCGAAGCGCGCTTGTTGGGCGCGACCAGCCCCGCAGCCACCACCGAACCGATGCCGAAGAAGGCGCCGTGGGACAACGCGGTGACCACCCGGGCGAACATCAGCACGTTGTAGTCGCTGGCGATCGCACAGAGCAGGTTGCCGACGATGAAAATGCCCATCAGCACCACCAGCGCCGCCTTGCGTGGCAGGCGCGCGGTGGCCAGGGCCATGAATGGGGCGCCAATGGCGACGCCCAGGGCGTAGCCGGTGACCAACCAGCCGGCGCTGGGGATGCTCACGCCGAGATCGCCCGCCACATCGGGCAGCAGGCCCATGATGACGAACTCGGTGGTGCCGATGGCGAAAGAGCTCAGCGCCAGGATCAGCAGGGATAGAGGCATGGAAAAATCCTTGTCAGAGCTGTTCGCTCATTTGCGCGAGAAACGCCTGGATGACGTCCTCGTTGCGTTTGAAAAAGTGCCACTGGCCAACCTTCTTGCTGCTGATCAGGCCGGCCCGTTGCAGGGTCGCCAGATGGGCGGAGACGGTTGACTGCGAGAGGCCGCAGCGTTGGTCGATCTGCCCGGCACATACACCGTTTTCAGTGCTGTGGTGCTGATCGGGAAACTGCCCCTGGGGATCCTTGAGCCACGCCAGGATTTCCCTGCGCACGGGGTGGGAGAGGGCTTTTATTATTTCGTCGAGATCAAGGGGCATGACGGACTCGGCTTATATCGGGACGGGACGAAATATATATCTGTATTTCGCGATATACAAATATGATTGCGTGCTAACGAATGGCCGTTCGGCTATATCGGGTTATAACGATACAGACGCAATGGTGCTAAGCTGCCCGGCATGAACTACCTTGCGCACCTTCATCTCGGCGGTCCTTTACCTGAGCAACTGCTCGGCAGCCTCTATGGCGATTTCGTCAAGGGTCGCCTGGAGGGGCGCTTCAGCGCGCGTCTGGAAGCCGGCATCCGGCTGCATCGGCAGATCGACGCGTTCACCGACAGCCATCCGCTGGTGCTGGGTGCCATCGGCCGTTTTCCGGCAGAGCGGCGACGCTATGCCGGGATCATCGTCGACGTGTTTTTCGATCACTGCCTGGCGCGGCACTGGGCGGATTATTCACAGCAGCCGTTGGCGGACTTCTCACGCCACGTCTATCGCGTGCTGGCCGCCGAAGCCGACCTGCCCGGACGGCTGGCGGCCATGGCGCCACACATGATCGCCGAGGATTGGCTGGGGTCGTACCGTGATTTTCAGATTATCGAGCGGGTGCTGCAGGGGATTTCACGGCGCCTGTCCAAGCCCGAGGGGCTGGCTGGGGCGTTCGAGGAAGTACAGGCGCTGTATGAGCCGCTGAGCGAGGATTTTCGGGCGTTCTATCCGGTGGTGCAGGGGTTCGCTCGGGAGATGCGGTGATTGTGCCGACGCTTTCGCGGGCAGAGGGCTCGCCGCCCGCCCCGCTCCCACAAAGCCCATCCCCTATCCCCTATTATGTGGGAGCGGGCTCTGCCCGCGAATGAGGCAACTCGGAACACCTGACTCACGCCGCCCGCCGCATCTCCTCGACCTCACCGAACAACGCCACCCGCACCGCCTTCTGCGCTTCAAAGGCCAGCGCCGCCCGTTCCTTGCCGGTGCTGGCAATCGGCGTCAGCACCTGAATCAATACCTGCCCCCGAGGCTGCGCAAACAGACGCAACAGGTGCGACAACAGATCGTCATCGCCCACGAACGGCGCGATCGGATCCAGATCGCCGCCCCGTTCATAGCGAATTGCGATCGGCTGCACCGCCACGCCGGCATCGATGGCGCTGGACATCAGCCGCCCATGGAACGTCCGCAGACTATGTCCATCGGTGGTCGTGCCTTCGGGGAAGATCATCAGGTCCAGATCGTTGCGCAGGTGCTGGGTCATTTGCCGGCGGATCAGCTGGCTGTCGCCTGCGCCGCGGCGGATGAACAGCGTCCCCGCCTTGAGCGCCAGCCAGCCAGCCACCGGCCAGGTGCGGACTTCGGCCTTGGACAGGAACGAAAGCGGCGCCAGCATGCCGAGCAGCGGGATGTCGGTCCAGGACACATGATTGCCGACCCACAGCATGGGCGTGCGTGGCAACTCGCCCTGCACGGTGACTTCGAAGGGCAGGGCGTTGCTCAGACGTTCCATGAACCAGCGCGACCAGCGCTGGCGCCGCTCCATGCAGTTCGGTACGCGCAGCCGCTCCAGCAGGCTGAACGTCCCGGCCAGCGCCAGGCCCAGACCGATCACCCAGAGCAGCCGCAGGATGCGCGCGTAGACGCGCCAGCGCGGCATCACACGGCCGCCTTGAAGTGGCGGGCATAGCGCGGGCAGAGGTCGTCGCGCTTGAGCAGGATGAACACGTCGGCCACCTGGAAATCCGGGTCCCAGCACGGCTCGCCGCAGATCTTCGCGCCCAGGCGCATGTAGGCCTTGAGCAGCGGCGGCAGTTCAGCGATGACGTTGCCGGGAATGTCCAGGCTCGGCAATGGCATCTTCGGCTCGGCACGCAAGTGCTCGGTGCACAGGTAGCGCTCGCGCAGCCGCTGCATGATCGCCTGGGCCTGGATGCCGCCGTCCTGCATCGGAATGCTGGCGCAACCCATCAGGTAATCGTAGCCGCCTTCGTTGAGGACTTCGGCCAGCTCGCCCCAGAGCACCGCGATGGTGCCGCCGTTGCGATAGGCGGGCGCGACGCAGGTCCGGCCGATTTCCAGGATCGAGCCCTGCAGATGCCGCAGACCGTGCAGGCTGAATTCCTCTTCGCTGTAGAAGCGGCCCAGCCGATTGGCCGCTTGATGGTCGAGCAGGCGGGTGGTCGCCACCAGCCGCCCGGTGGCCAGGTCGCGCACCCCGATGTGCTGACAGTGGGCATCGTAGTCGTCGACGTCCAGACCCAGCTCGGCGCTCTTGAGCGTGGCGTTGAGTTCGGTGCTGAACACGGCGAAGCGCAGGGCCTGGGCCTCGTGCAGAGCTTGCGGGCCGGTGAGGCGTTCGGCCTGCAGACGGCGTTCGGTACGGGTGTCGCCAGAGCGTGCGATCTGAGTCATTGCAAGTCTCCAAAAGCCGGCCGGTGAGTGCGGCAGGTCGATTTTGCTAGGCATGGCCAGCCTAGGAAGACGCGGTGTCACCCCCGTGAAGCTTTGGTGATGCTTGCGTGACAGACCCGGCGGCCGCATGCCACACAACTCTTGCAGCGAACGGCTGTCATACCCGCACTGCACACTCGCGCCAACCCCGCTCACGAGCCTTTCCCGCATGTCGCGTCTGTTTATCCTGTCGATCTTTCTGCTGTGCTCGGTATCGGTGGGTGCGCAAAGCTGGCCGTCTGCGCAGTGGCCCCAGGCATTGGCACCGGCGTCGCCGGCCATTGCCGAGCTGGAGCGCTATGCGTTCGTGCCGCGCGATGACGTCACGCGCGAAGGCGTGCGCACCGACGCCTTGCTGGTCATCCGCGACGGCGAGATCGTCTACGAGCGCTACGCCGGGCCAGGCGCCGCCGATCGGGTGCATGCCACCTGGTCGATCAGCAAGAGCCTGCTGGCAACGGTGATGGGCGTGGCCTACGGCGAAGGGCGCTTCGCCCTGGAGGATGCCGCTGCCGACTATTTCCAGCCGCTCGACTCCCATCGTGACATCCGGGTCGAGGACCTGTTGCACTGGGCCTCGGGCCTGGACTGGGAGGAGGACTACGAATACGCACCGCTCAATTCATCGGTGGTGGCGATGCTCTACACACGCGGCCGCCAGGACATGGCCAGCTACGCTGCCAGCCACCGACGTGCCCATGCCCCCGGCGAACGGTTTCGTTACTCCAGCGGCGACAGCAATCTGCTCGCCGCCGCGCTGCGCAACATGGTCGGCCTGCATGAATACCCGGACTATCCCTGGCAGGCGTTGTTCACCCCGCTGGGCATCGACCGGGCGGTGTGGGAAACCGATGCCAGCGGCACCTTCGTTGCCTCTTCGTATGCCTACCTGACTGCGCGGGATCTGGCGCGCGTGGGCCTGCTCATGCAGCGCGATGGCCAATGGCAGGGCCGGCAGTTGCTGCCTCAGGCCTGGGTCGCCTTCAATCGCACCCCATTCGCCCCGAGCCGGGACGTGCCGGGCGAGCCGGCCGCAGGCGCGCATTGGTGGCTCAACAGCAACGCCGCCTGGCCCCATGCCCCCCGCAGCACCATGGCGGCGCTGGGGCACTGGGGACAAGCCCTGTACGTGTTGCCCGAGCAACGCCTGGTGATCGTGCGCTATGCCGACGATCGCGATGCCAGCTTCAGCCATGATGCACTGCTGCAACGGCTGCTGGCCGCCTTTGCCCCAGAGGTTGGCCAATGAGCACCGGCAAGCGCGCCTGGGTGGCCCTCAGCCTGCTGCTATCGCTGGCGGCGGCCACATGGCTGTGGCACGAGCGCACACAGTTGCTGGCATTTCCGGACATCCTCAGTGCCTATTCGGCAAAAGAGTACTGTTCATGCCGCTACGTCATGCAAAACAGCGTCGAGTACTGTCAGAGCTACATCAGACAGTATCTGCCGCTGAGCAGCCTGAGCGAAGACTCGGGCCAGCGGCGGGTCCTGGCCAGTGGCCTGGGACGCAGCAACACGGCAGCCTGGGTCGGTCCGCGGCAAGGCTGCCGGTTGATTCCGGGGAGTGATGGATGAAACTGCCCGAGCCACGATGCCCGCGCCGATCACTGGCCTCTTCTTTCACTTGGTTACAGGACTGCCCATGCATGATTCGAATGGCTTGCAAGCGACCCCACCTGTCATGAAGGGGCGCTGATATGGGCGGGCCGGTGTTCCCATGGCGCAATTCCAGCGAGTTCGAACTGCTCATCGATGGGCCGCAGTTCTTTCCGCGCATGCTTGAACGCATCGGCCAGGCCGAGCACACGATTGATCTCGAACTCTACCTGGTGGAAGCCGGTGCCTGCGCCGGGGCTGTGGTCCAGGCACTGCAGGCGGCTGCAGTGCGTGGTGTTCAGGTGCGCTGCCTGTTCGACCATTACGGCTCGCTGGCCTTCACTGCGGAACTGCGCGCGCAGCTGACCGACGCCGGCGTCGAACTACGCTTCTACAACCCGATCAGCTGGCGTCGCGGCGTGCGCAACCTGTACCGCGACCACCGCAAACTGCTGCTGGTGGACCAGCAATGGGCGATGGTGGGCGGCACTGGTGTGACCGATGAATTCTGGCAGCCGGATGAAAGTGTCAGCGAATGGCACGAAGTGATGGTCGCCATCACCGGCACCCTGGTCGCCGACTGGCAGATGCTGTTCGACCGCCAATGGCGTGCCAACCTGAGGCGCACTGCCTGGCGCCCGCCGACCCATTTCGGCCTCGCGCGCGTGCCGCCCATGCCCGAAGGCGGCCAAGGGCTGGGTCGGGTAGCCTACGCGGACGCTCGTCAACATCGCGACATCCTCCAATCACTGGTGCGCGCGCTCAACAGCGGACAGCGGCGCATCTGGCTGGCGACGCCGTATTTCCTGCCGACCTGGAAGGTGCGCCGTTCGCTGCGGCGGGCGGCCAGTCGCGGCCTGGATGTACGGCTGCTACTCACCGGCCCGCGCACCGACCACCCCTCGGTGCGCTACGCCGGACACAACTATTACCCCAAGCTGCTCAGGGCCGGGGTCAAGATCTACGAATACCAACCCTGTTTCCTGCACCTGAAAATGGTCTTGATCGATGACTGGGTCAGTGTCGGTTCCTGCAACTTCGACCACTGGAACCTGCGCTTCAACCTGGAAGCCAACCTCGAGGCGCTCGATCCCGTCCTGACCGAGGCGGTGGAACGCAGCTTCACCACCGACTTTGCGGCCAGCCACGAAGTCAGTCTGAGCGATTGGCGCCGTCGGCCGTTCTGGGGGCGCGTCCAGCAGCGCATCTTTGGCTGGATGGATCGCCTGAGCGTGGCCGTGTTCCGCCGCCGCGGCTGAAGCTGCTCGGCAGGCGTGGCCGGATGCCGGGCAGGGCTCTACACTGTCGCGCTACTGCGCACAGGACACCTCAGTGACTTCCAGCATCTTCTGGTACGACTACGAAACCACCGGCATCAATCCGCGCTGCGACCGGCCCTTGCAGGTCGCCGGGATCCGCACCGATACCGATCTCAACGAGATCGCCGCGCCAGTCAATCTGTACTGCCAGCCCAGCGACGACATTCTTCCGCACCCTGCGGCCTGCATGATCACCGGCATCACCCCCGAACGCCTGGCCGACCGTGGCCTGGGCGAGGCCGATTTCATGACCCGGGTCCACGCACAACTGGCCATGCCCGGTACCTGCGGAGCCGGCTACAACACCCTGCGCTTCGATGACGAGATGACCCGTTACAGCCTGTACCGCAATTTCTTCGACCCCTACGGGCGGGAATGGCAGGGTGGCAACAGCCGGTGGGACCTGATCGACGTGGTGCGTGCGGCCTATGCCCTGCGTCCGGACGGCATCGAATGGCCAGAGGTGGACGGGCGCGCCAGCATGCGTCTGGAGCTGCTCACGGCGGCCAACGGCATCGACCATGGGCAGGCCCATGACGCGCTGTCCGACGTCCGCGCCACCATCGCCCTTGCACGTTTGATCCGCCAACGCCAACCGAAACTGTACGACTGGCTGTTTCAAATGCGCAGCAAACAACGGGTGCAGCAAAGCATTCAGCTGTTGCAGCCGCTGGTACATGTTTCCGGTCAATTCGGCGCTGCGCGACGCTATGCCGCAGTAGTCCTGCCACTGGCTTGGCATCCGACCAATCGCAATGCGTTGATCGTCTATGATCTGGCTCACGATCCCCAACCCTTGATCGAACAAAGTATCGAAGTATTGCAAGAGCGATTGTACAAGCGGCGTCAGGATCTGGCCGAGGGCGAAGCGCCCGTGCCTTTGAAACTTCTGCACATCAATCGTTGCCCGGTCATCGCGCCCCTCAACGTATTGCGCGATGAAGATTGGCAGCGCCTCAATCTGGATAAACCGCTCTATCAGGCTCGAGCAATGCGCTTATGCAATGACCAGCCGCAATGGCATTACAAATTGTCACTGCTCTATCAAACGACGACGTTTCCCGAGAGTGCCGATCCAGAGCAGCAGTTGTACGACAGCTTCATTGGCGACCGCGACCGATTATTGTGTGAACGCATTCGTACATTGGATCCAGAACAGTTGGCCCGTGCCGACTTGATGTTCGATGACGATCGACTGCCCGAATTATTGTTTCGCTACAGGGCGCGTAACTTTCCGGATACACTGAATCCTCTTGAAACACAGCGCTGGTTGCAATTCTGCCAACAGCGCTTGAGCGATCCTGTATTTGGCGCACCCAATACGCTGCAAGGTTTCAATGCCGCGCTGGGCGAGTGCATGGCCAAGGCCGATCCGACACAGACGCAGGTTCTGCGGCATTGGCAGGCCTACGCTCAGGCATTGGCGGCACGCGTGGGCATGGTGCCTCACTGAGCTGAACAGAGGCCATAAAAAAACGCCAGTCCTGGGACTGGCGTTCTTTGATTGGCACGGTGCGACTTAACAAGATGTAACGATTAGCCCAGGAAAGTAGCCCAGGTTTCGACCACATCGCCACCCCACTTGGCTTTCCATTCTTTCAGGGTCTTGTGGTTGCCACCTTTGGTTTCGATGACTTCACCGTTGTGCGGGTTCTTGTATTGCTTGACCTTGCGCGCACGCTTGGTGCCGGTAACTTTACCGGTGGCAGGGCGCGGTGCCTTGTTCAACCTGGCTTCCGGGTCCAGCAGGGCGATGATGTCGCGCAGCGATTTCTGGTATTCGCCCATCAGGGTGCGCAATTTGCCTTCGAATTCCAGTTCGGTTTGCAATTTGTCGTCTTGCGACAGGTTTTTCAAGCGGGCTTGAAGCTCTTTGATGGCTTCTTCTGTAGCGCGATATTCGTTGATCAGGGACATGGTGATACCTCGGGAATGCAAGTGTCAGTGAAAACAGTGGGGTGATAATAAGCATCCTTCCGAACCAAGTAAACAATTAACGTGAACAGCGTTTTGCGCCGAGCCGGTTATCCACGATTCAGGTGAAGGGTTTTTCATGTTTACATCCGCACATCTATATAATACCTGCCTCTGTATCGACACTGTGGTCGTCGGCGCCGATCGGCGCAGCAGGGCGGCTCTGCACCTGACAGCCAAGGCTGCAATCAATACTGCAGACTTGCCCGTCAACCGCTAGAATGGCGCCCTTTGCGAAGTTTCTGGAGTTTGAATACATGCGCACTTTTCGGCTGGTGACCGCTTGCCCGGACCGCGTTGGCATCGTTGCCAAAGTCAGCCATTTCCTGGCGTCCCACAATGGCTGGATCACCGAATCGAACCACCACTCCGATGACCAGAACGGTTGGTTCTTCATGCGCCACGAAATTCGTGCCGACACCCTGCCGTTCGACATCGAAGCGTTCCGCGCCGCGTTCGCGCCCATCGCCGAAGAATTCGCCATGGAATGGCGGGTCACCGACACCGCGCAGAAGAAGCGCGTGGTGCTCATGGCCAGCCGCGAATCCCACTGTTTGGCCGACCTGCTGCACCGCTGGCACAGCAACGAGCTGGACTGCGACATCGCCTGTGTGGTGTCCAACCACGATGACCTGCGCAGCATGGTCGAATGGCATGGCATTCCCTACTACCACGTGCCGGTCGACCCTGCGGACAAACTGCCGGCGTTTGCCGAGGTCTCGCGCCTGGTCGATCAGCACCAGGCCGACGTCGTGGTGCTGGCGCGGTACATGCAGATCCTGCCACCTCAGCTGTGCCAGGCCTATGCCGGCAAGATCATCAACATCCATCACAGCTTCCTGCCGTCCTTTGTCGGTGCCAAGCCGTACCATCAGGCCTCGCTGCGCGGCGTGAAACTGATCGGTGCTACCTGCCACTACGTGACCGAAGAACTGGACGCCGGTCCGATCATCGAGCAGGACGTGGTCCGTGTCAGCCACAGCGACAGCATCGACGACATGGTGCGTTTCGGCCGCGACGTGGAGAAGATGGTCCTGGCCCGTGGCCTGCGCTATCACCTGGAAGATCGGGTGATGGTGCACGGCAACAAGACCGTCGTGTTCAGCTGAACATGAACGAGCCCGGCGACAAGGCCAGCGCAAAGCCGTTGCCGGTGCTCGGCGCCGGTTGCGCGAGCCGTTATGATCCCGAAGCGCTGAGCGAAGAGCACGGCACCGAGTTTCCCGGTGCCGAGGCGTTGTGGGCGCAACAGGTATCGGAACGGCAGCAGGGTGCGCCTGCCCGCGACGCCGACACGCCTGCCGAGCTCAAGCCTGACGAGCCCGCAGCAACTTGTTGAGCAGGGGCTTGCCCAGCAGGGCAACGAACACCGGGCCGCCGGCGATCAGGTAGAAATAGTAGGTCACCAGTCGCCAGATCAGGATGGCGGCGGCAGCAGTCGACTTGCCTACCATGGGCGCCAGCAACGCGGCCGAGGCCAGCTCGGCCGCGCCCGCGCCACCGGGCAACAGGCTGAACTGGCCGGCACTCAGGGCCAGCATCTGAATCAGGAAACTCCACGCCCAGTCCACTTCGCTGCCCAATCCCTGCAAGGTGAAATACAGCACGCTGTAGCGCAACGTCCAATGTACGCAGGTCAAGGCGAACACCTGGGCGAGCACGCGGCGGGGCAGACGGAAATTGTCGGCGAAGGCGTCCAGAAAGTGCAGCAGCTTGCGTGCCCAGCGCCGGCGCGTGGCCGGCTTGATTCGCAGCAGTCGCAGGAATCGACCGTTGAGCTTGATCGCCGGGCGGTGATAGCGCGCCAGGACTGCGCAGGCGACCAAGGCCCCGGCCATCAGGATGCCGCTGGCCAGCAGCATGCTTTCCAGGGCCTGGCTAAGGTTGTGAAACAGCGCGTAGACCAGAATGCACAGCAGGGCGAAAAAGAAGAACATCAGGTCGTTGAGTTGGTCCATGGCGAACACGGCGCTGGTCTTGGCCGCGCCGATGCCGTGCCGGCCGAGCAGCGCCAGCAGTGTCAGCGGTGCGCCGCTGCCGCCAGGGGTGGCGCAATAGGCGAACTCTGCGGCCATCACCACGGCCACGGTCTTCAGCCGACCGATGCGCGCCGCCTGCTCGGCCAGCAGCAGGCGCAGGCGCATGGCATTCACCACCCAGCCGACACAGATCATGCCGAACATGCCCAGCAGCAGAAGCAACGAGAACCCGCGCAGGCGCTGAAGCATTTCGGTGCCGCCCATGATCACTGGAATCAGTACGGCGACGACGATGATCAGGACCAGCCACAGCATTCGGTTCATGGCTGGTGGTTCGCCGCGAGGTTGCAGGGAAGCGAAAGGGGAGTGCGCTGCATGGGAAAGTCCGTATGGGCCGGCGCCAGGCCGTCGTGGCCGAGATGATAGCCGCGTCGGGGGGATTCGTCAGCGACTTGGCGTTGTGGGGCTTGGCCGGTGCACGAATTCTCGGGCCTCTTCGCGGGCAGAGACCCGCTCCCACATGCACACACACACGCCTGTGGGAGCGGGGAGGGCGGCGAGCCCTCTGCCCGCGAAGAGGCCCTCACTGACTCCCACAGAAATGGTTCCAGCGCACGTTTTTCCTGCACGCCGACTTTTTTGGCATTACGCTGGGTCATGCTTCATTGAATAACAGCAGAGGTGCAAGATGACGGATGCCAGACACGTACTGTTCGGTGCCGATTCCAGCGGTGAACCCGTAGGCCTGGACCTGCGCTTGGCCAACCGCCATGGTTTGATCGCCGGGGCCACCGGGACCGGCAAGACGGTAACCCTGCAGCGCCTGACAGAGGCGTTCAGCGAGGCCGGGGTGGCGGTATTCGCCGCCGATATCAAGGGCGACCTGTGTGGCTTGGGTGCCAGCGGCAACCCTCAGGGCAAGATCGCCGAGCGCATTGCCCAGATGCCTTGGCTCAATTATCGCCCGCAGGCCTGCCCGGTCACGCTGTGGGACATCCACGGCCAATCCGGCCATCCGCTGCGAACCACGCTCAGCGAAATGGGGCCGCTGCTGCTAGGCAGCCTGCTGGAGCTCACCGACAGCCAGCAGTCGGCGCTGTACGCCGCCTTCAAGGTGGCCGATCGCGAAGGCCTGCTCCTGCTCGACCTCAAGGACCTCAAGGCCTTGCTCAACCACCTTCGGGACAATCCCGAGCTGCTGGGCGACGACAGCGCCTTGATGACCACGGGGTCGAGCCAGGCCCTGTTGCGCCGTCTGGCCAGCCTGGAACAACAGGGCGCCGAAGCGCTGTTCGGCGAGCCGGCCTTGCGCCTGGAAGACATTCTGCACCCCGACGCCGAGGGTCGCGGCCGCATCCATTTGCTCGACGCCAGCCGCCTGGTCCACGAAGCCCCCAAGGTCTATGCCACGTTCCTGCTGTGGCTGCTGGCCGAACTGTTCGAGCAATTGCCCGAGCGCGGTGATGCCGACAAGCCGCTGCTGGCATTGTTCTTCGACGAAGCCCACCTGCTGTTCAACGGCACGCCCAAGGCCTTGCAGGATCGTCTGGAACAGGTGGTGCGGTTGATCCGTTCCAAGGGCGTTGGCGTGTACTTCGTCACTCAGTCGCCCAGCGACCTGCCCGATGCAGTGCTGGCTCAGCTGGGCCTGCGCATCCAGCACGGCCTGCGTGCATTCACCGCCCGCGAGCAGAAGGCCTTGAAGGCCGTCGCCGAGGGCTTCCGGCCCAACCCCGAGTTCGACACTCTGGCCGTGCTGACCGAATTGGGCACGGGTGAAGCCTTGGTCGGGACGCTGCAGGAAAAGGGCACCCCGGCGATGGTCCGGCGGGTCGCGATCGCGCCACCGCAGTCGCGCATCGGCCCACTGACAGACGCCGAGCGCGCGGTCACGGTGCGCAACTCGCCTCTCGCCGGTCGCTACGACAAACCGATCGACCGCGAATCCGCCTATGAAATGCTGACCGCGCGCAAACTGCCGCCGACGGCGGATCCCGTACAGCCATCGGAGCCGAGCCTGGCCGACAAGGCCGGCGAGTTTCTCAGTGGGGCAGCAGGGCAGGCGTTGAAGTCGGCGATGCGCCAGGCTGCCAACCAGTTCGGCCGCCAGTTGGTGCGTGGCTTGATGGGCTCCCTGTTGGGAGGGAGCAAGCGCAAGTAGCGCAGGAGGTTTCTTCAGCCATGCAAAAAGGCGCCCGTGGGCGCCTTTTTGCAGAGTGTCACGCGGTGGTCATCCCACCAGTTGGCTGGCCAACCAGAACAGACCGGCCGCCAGGCCCATGGAGGCCGGGAGGGTCAGCACCCAGGCCAACATGATGGTACGAACCGTGCCACCTTGCAGGCCGCTCTTGTTGGCCACCATGGTCCCGGCCACGCCCGAGGACAAGATGTGGGTGGTCGAGACCGGCAGGCTGAACACGTTGGCCGCGCCGATCG
Source organism: Pseudomonas sp. PS01301 (assembly GCF_029960215.1). NCBI lineage: Bacteria > Pseudomonadati > Pseudomonadota > Gammaproteobacteria > Pseudomonadales > Pseudomonadaceae > Pseudomonas > Pseudomonas sp. PS01301. The sequence continues at coordinate 135,262 of NZ_JASCPM010000004.1, forward strand.
CACAGGCGGTGACGATCTGAGCCGACATGCCCTGCGCATAGGTCATGCCCTGCTTGCCGATCTTCTCGCCGATGGTCAGAACCACACGCTTCCAGCCGACCATGGTACCGATACCCAACGCCAGGGCCACGGCCAGAATCACCCAGAACGGCGAATACTCGGTGGTGGCAGTGAGGTCCTTGCGCAATTTCTCCAGGTCGGATTTCTCGCGCGGTTCCAGTGCCGGCAGCTTGCCGACCTTCTTCGCCGTGTCATCCAGGCAGAGCAGGTAGCGACGCACTTCGATACGGTGTTCGGCAGCCAGCGAGTGGTAGTCGGAGACGCCATCGAGGGTGCTCAGCAGCGCCGCGATGGTCGGTTCTGTCTGCTGTGGATTGCAGCTGAATTTCTCCGGCAGATCGCCCTGCTGAGCTTTGCCCAGCGCCAGGAATTCACCCAGGGTGGCCTGGTTGCGCTGGTAGAACTGGCTCAGGTGCTGGGTCGCGTCGCGGGTCCGCTCGATCTGGTAGGTGGTCGCGTTCAGGTCCAGCACGAACTGCTGCGGAACGATACCGATCAACACCAGCATGATCAGGCCGATGCCCTTCTGGCCATCGTTGGAACCGTGCACGAAGCTCACGGCCATGGCCGACAGGACCAGCACCAGGCGATTCCAGAACGGCGGGTGTTTCTTGTCGTCCAGCTTGCGGCGCTGCTCAGGCGTCTTGTGCATCTTGGAGGTCGGACGCCACCACTTCAGACCGATCAACACCAGGGCCGCCGCCACGAAGCCGGCCAGCGGCGAGAACACCAGCGAGGCACCGATATCGATCGCCTTCTGCCAGTTGACGCCATCGCCCAGTGGGATGTCGTTGATCAGCGCGTTAGCCAGGCCCACGCCCAGAATCGAGCCGATGAGGGTGTGCGAGCTCGACGCCGGAATGCCGAAGTACCAGGTGCCCAGGTTCCAGGTAATGGCCGCGGCCAACAGCGAGAACACCATGGCCAGGCCGTGTCCGGTGTTGACGTTGATCAGCAACTCGACCGGCAGCAGGTGAACGATTGCGTAGGCCACGCCGACGCCGCCCAGCAGTACACCGAGGAAGTTGAAGATACCGGACAGGAACACCGCCAGGTGCGGCGGCATGGCCTTGGTATAGATGACTGTGGCGACCGCGTTGGCGGTGTCATGAAAGCCGTTGATGAATTCGAAGGTGAGTACGAACGCCAGCGCTAAGAACAGGCTGATCAGCACCCACGCATCCAGTGCGCTGAATAATTCGATCATGAAGGTTTTGTGACCGGGCCATTGAGGGGGCGCGATTATGCCAGAAATCGACGCGGTATGACCCCCCAGGCGCTGACCGGTGGGTCCGCTTTTCGAGTGATTGGGCAAGGGTCGCAGCGCATGGCCTGCAGACGAGCCTGGCTTGAGCCCCGAAAATTCGGGCTATCGATAGGGCACGATAAAGCGGCAAGCCAGACGAATCATTCAAACGGGCGTATGAAATTTGTCAGCGGATGACGCAATTCTGAAGGCAATTGACGTGGCACAAGCGGCCAACGGCCGCCTGCCACGCCTGTGTCATGCGTTCTGTTGCTCGAGATCCTTTTCGATCTTCTGGATCTCTTCCTGAAAGGCCTGATCGAGAATGCTGGCACGTTTGCGCCACGGTTTGCGTTCTGGATCTGGCTGAGCGGCATAGGTGGTGATCTCACCGCCGTAGACTTCCTTGTAACGTTGTTCCTGGCGCTCCAGTTGCGCGCGCAGTTCGTCTTTCGTCACTTTTATTACTCTGTTATTTGGAAAGTTGAAACCCACCGATGAGGCGTCGAAAGCCGCCTGGCAGTTGGAGCCCGCATTGTAGCCGGTTGCAACCGCGACGGTGCAGGAAGGCCGTTCATTCAGTGTGTATCAATGTGCACAACACAATCTGAGAAAGCACAGACAGGAATAAGTTTCAGGACCACCTGGCAACGCCATCTTGCCGGAAATCGCATCAACGCAATGGATTTGCGATTATCGCCCACCGGTCCGATAATCGCCCTCGGTCGGTTTCGAACATTCCAGAGGGCAGTACCATGAGCGAACACACACCACCGGCAGGCCCGTCAGCGACCGGTTCGAAAGTGCCACAGCGCCCTGCGTTCAGCTCACTGGCCCCGCCGATCGTCGCATCGCCCGCCAAGCGCATTCAGGCCTTCACCGGCGACCCGGACTTCATGACCTCGCTGGCCCGCGGACTGGCGGTGGTGCAGGCGTTCCAGGAGCGCAAGCGACACCTGACCATTGCGCAGATCAGCCACCGGACGGAAATTCCCCGCGCTGCCGTGCGGCGCTGTCTTCATACCTTGATCAAGCTGGGTTATGCCACCACCAATGGGCGCACCTACTCGCTGCTGCCCAAAGTGCTGACCCTGGGCCATGCCTACCTGTCCTCGACACCATTGGCCGTCTCGGCGCAACCCTACCTGGACCGCATGAGTGAGCAGTTGCACGAAGCCTGCAACATGGCCACCCTCGAAGGCGATGACATCCTCTACATCGCCCGTTCGGCCACGACCCAGCGGCTGATCTCGGTGGACCTGTCGGTAGGCGGTCGGCTGCCGGCGTATTGCACTTCCATGGGTCGCATCCTGCTCGCGGCACTCGACGACGCGTCGCTGCACGAATACCTGCAGCACACCGATCTTGCGCCCAAGACCAGTCGGACCCTGACCAACAAAACTGCGTTGCTGGAGTGCCTGGAACGGGTTCGCCAGCAGGGCTGGTGCATCGTCGATCAGGAGCTGGAGCAAGGGCTGCGTTCGATTGCCGTGCCGGTGTACGACGCGTCGGGGCAGGTATTGGCCGCGCTCAATGTCAGCACCCACGCCGGTCGCGTCACCCGGGCGGAACTTGAGCAGCGTTTTCTGCCGATCATGCTGTCGGCCAGTCGCGATCTAAGCGCGCAGCTGTTCGCTTGAACGCTTGGCGGGGGCTCTGCATGGCAGTGTGCGGTGACCGCACACATCCGCCAGTGCCCGATTGACCCGACCGGGGCGCGCTGACTAATGTCCATCGCATCGACCGCTCAAGCGGTCGCCAATAAAAATAGCGAGGATCACCTCATGCGCAATGCCTTCAGCTTTTGCTCCCTTTCCGTTCCGACGCTCGCCACGCGACACCCCTAGACCTTCGACTGCCCAGGCATGCGGCCGCATGGCCCGCATCGACGTGCCCGTCTTTCCCGGACAATCACAATGACAAGAACAACAATGAACAAACCTGCCGACGCTGCGGGGCTGTGCCTGGATGTGCAGACCCTGATCAACGACCGACCGCTGTCGCGCTATCAATGGCGCGTGGTCATCCTGTGTTTCCTGATCGTCTTCCTCGACGGGCTGGACACCGCCGCCATGGGCTTCATCGCACCTGCGCTGTCGCAGGAGTGGGGCATCGACCGCGCCAGCCTCGGACCGGTGATGAGCGCCGCATTGATCGGCATGGTGTTCGGCGCCCTGGGCTCCGGGCCATTGGCCGACCGTTTCGGGCGCAAGCTGGTGCTGGTCGGCGCCGTGCTGGTGTTCGGCGGGTTCAGCCTGGCTTCGGCCTACAGCAGCAACGTCGATCAGCTGTTGATCCTGCGCTTTCTCACCGGGTTGGGGTTAGGGGCCGGCATGCCCAACGCCACTACGCTGTTGTCCGAGTACACCCCGGAGCGCTTTCGTTCGCTGCTGGTGACCAGCATGTTCTGTGGGTTCAACCTCGGCATGGCCGGGGGCGGGTTCATGTCCGCCAAGCTGATTCCCGCCTTCGGCTGGCACAGCCTGCTGCTGCTCGGCGGTGTGCTGCCGCTGGTGCTGGCGGTGGTGTTGATGATCTGGCTGCCCGAGTCGGCGCGGTATCTGGTGGTGCGCAACAAGGGTGTGGAAAAGATACGTCGCACTCTGGCGCCGATCGACCCGGAGCAAGTGGCGCGGGCCGAGCGCTTCAGCGTGCCCGAACAGAAAACCGTCAAGGCGAGCAACGTGCTGGCGGTGATCTTTTCCGGCACCTACCGCGCCGGCACCTTGCTGCTGTGGTTGACCTACTTCATGGGTCTGGTGATCGTCTACCTCTTGACCAGCTGGCTGCCGACGCTGATGCGCGAGAGCGGCGCGAGCCTGGAGCAGGCCGCGTTCATCGGCGCGCTGTTCCAGTTCGGCGGTGTGCTGAGTGCCGTGGGCGTGGGCTGGGCCATGGACCGGTTCAACCCGCACAAGGTCATTGCCACGTTCTACCTGCTCGCTGGGGTGTTCGCCTACGCGGTCGGGCAAAGCCTGGGCAACATCACGCTGCTGGCGACGCTGGTACTGATTGCCGGCATGTGCGTCAACGGCGCGCAGTCGGCCATGCCGTCGCTGGCCGCGCGCTTCTACCCCACGCAAGGGCGTGCCACCGGGGTGTCCTGGATGCTAGGGATCGGCCGTTTCGGCGCGATCCTGGGGGCTTGGATGGGCGCGACCTTGCTGGGCCTCGGCTGGAATTTCGAACAGGTCCTGACCGCGCTGGTCGTTCCTGCCGTGCTGGCCACCGTGGCCTTGCTGATCAAGAGTCGGGTCAGCCACGCCGACGCGACCTGAAACACGCCGCTGTATCGTTCGATTATCGAACGGATAGTCGATAATCGGATTGTTCGTGAGGAGCTGGCGCCCTAACCTGTACGCCAGCTTCATTCAAACAAGATGGCTCACAGTATCGAGGAGTCCTGCCCACATGGCTGCAATCCTGTCGCTTACCGATGCGGTGAAGCAATTCGTCAACGATGGTGACACCGTCGCGCTCGAAGGCTTCACCCACCTGATTCCAACCGCCGCAGGTCACGAGATCATTCGTCAAGGCAAGAAAGACCTGACGCTGGTCCGCATGACCCCCGACCTGATCTACGATCAGTTGATCGGCGCCGGTTGCGCTCGCAAGTTGATCTTCTCGTGGGGCGGCAACCCCGGTGTCGGCTCGCTGCATCGTCTGCGCGACGCGGTCGAGAAGCAGTGGCCCCAGCCGCTGGAGATCGAAGAACACAGCCATGCCGACCTGGCCAATGCCTACGTCGCCGGCGCCTCCGGCCTGCCGTTCGCGGTCCTGCGGGCCTACGCCGGTTCCGATCTGCCCAAGGTCAACCCGCTGATCAAGACAGTCACCTGCCCGTTCACCGGCGAAGTGCTTGCAGCCGTGCCTTCGGTACGCCCCGACGTCACCGTGATTCACGCGCAGAAAGCCGACCGCAAGGGCAACGTGCTGCTGTGGGGCATTCTGGGGGTGCAGAAGGAAGCGGCCCTGGCCGCCAAGCGCTGCATCGTCACGGTCGAGGAAATCGTCGATGACCTCAACGCGCCGATGAACAGCTGCGTGTTGCCGACCTGGGCGTTGGCCGCCGTGTGCCATGTGCCCGGTGGTGCGCATCCGTCCTACGCCCATGGCTACACCGAGCGCGACAACGTGTTCTACCAGGCCTGGGACCCGATCGCCCGCGACCGGGCGACCTTCACCGCCTGGATCGACACGTACATCCGCGGTACCCAGGACTTCAGCGAATACCAGGCGAAACTGGCCAGCGCAGCGCAGGTGACCCCATGACTTACTCCACCAACGAGATGATGACCGTCGCAGCCGCGCGGCGTCTGCAAAACGGCGCGGTGTGCTTCGTCGGCATCGGCCTGCCGTCCAAGGCCGCCAACCTGGCCCGTCTGACCTCCTCGCCGGACGTGGTGCTGATCTACGAGTCCGGCCCGATCGGCGCGAAACCCACTGTACTGCCCCTGTCCATCGGCGATGGCGAACTGGCGGAAACCGCCGACACCGTCGTGCCTACCGGTGAGATCTTTCGCTACTGGCTGCAAGGCGGACGCATCGATGTGGGCTTTCTCGGCGCCGCTCAGGTCGACCGTTTCGGCAACATCAACACCACTGTAGTGGGCGACTACCATCAGCCCAAGGTCCGTCTGCCGGGCGCCGGTGGTGCACCGGAGATTGCAGGTTCGGCCAAGAGCGTGTTGATCATTCTCAAACAGTCGCACCGCAGCTTCGTCGAGAAGCTCGATTTCGTCACCTCGGTCGGCCATGGCGAAGGCGGCGATTCGCGCAAGCGCCTGGGCCTTCCAGGACAGGGGCCGGTAGGGATCATCACCGACCTGTGCATCATGGAGCCTGAAGCCGGCTCCAACGAATTCGTGGTGACGTCCATTCACCCGGGCGTGACGCGTGAACAAATCAGCGCAGCCACCGGCTGGCCGATCCGCTTCGCCGACCAGGTGCAGACCACGGCCGAGCCTGACGCCACGGAACTTGAAGCGTTGCGCGCCCTGGAAGCACGCACAGCGGCCGCCCACGGCCAGGCGCCGGGAGAAGCATGATGCGCGACGTATTCATTTGCGATGCAGTGCGCACGCCCATCGGTCGCTTCGGCGGCAGCCTGGCCCACGTTCGCGCCGACGATCTGGCCGCCGTGCCGATCAAGGCGTTGCTCGAACGCAACCCTAGCGTGGACTGGGCGCAGCTGGACGAAGTGTTCATGGGCTGTGCCAACCAGGCGGGCGAAGACAACCGCAACGTCGCACGCATGGCGCTGCTGTTGGCCGGTCTGCCCGAGGGCGTGCCCGGCGTGACCCTCAACCGCCTGTGCGCCTCGGGCATGGATGCGGTGGGTACGGCGTTCCGCGCCATCGCCAGTGGCGAAATGGAGCTGGCGATTGCCGGCGGCGTCGAATCGATGTCGCGCGCGCCTTTCGTCATGGGCAAGGCCGATGCCGGTTTTTCCCGCAACATGAAACTGGAAGACACCACCATCGGTTGGCGTTTTATCAACCCCCTGATGAAGGCCCAGTACGGCGTCGATGCGATGCCGCAGACGGCGGATAACGTGGCCGATGATTGCCAGGTCTCCCGTGAAGACCAGGACGCCTTCGCCGTGCGCAGCCAGCAACGTACCGCTGCCGCACAGGCTGCGGGTTTCTTCGCCGAAGAAATCGTGCCTGTGCGCATTCCGGGCAAGAAAGGCGAAACCGTGGTCGAGCAGGACGAGCATCCGCGCGCCGACACCACCCTGGAAACCCTGGCCAGGCTCAAGCCGGTCAACGGCGCCGACAAGACCGTGACCGCGGGCAACGCTTCGGGTGTCAACGACGGCGCCGCCGCGATGATCCTCGCCAGCGCCGAGGCTGTGCAAAAGCACGGCCTGACTGCCCGTGGCCGCGTGCTGGGCATGGCCAGTGCCGGGGTCGCACCGCGGGTCATGGGGGTCGGTCCGGTACCGGCCGTGCGCAAACTGCTCGAACGCCTGAACCTGGCGGTCGAGGACTTCGACGTGATCGAGCTCAACGAGGCGTTCGCCAGCCAGGGCCTGGCAGTGCTGCGCGACCTGGGGCTGGCGGACGATGCCGCGCAGGTCAATCCGAACGGCGGGGCGATTGCCTTGGGTCATCCGCTGGGCATGAGCGGCGCGCGGCTGGTGTTGACGGCGCTGCATCAGTTGGAAAAAAGCGGCGGCAAGCGCGGGCTGGCGACGATGTGCGTAGGGGTAGGGCAGGGGTTGGCGTTGGCGATCGAGCGGGTTTGAGGGGGACCTGACGGGCCTCTTCGCGGGCAGAGAGCTCGCCGCCCGCCCCGCTCCCACATAGATCAAATGTTCTTGTGGGAGCAGGCTTTCTGTGGGAGCGGGCTCTGCCCGCGAAGAGGCCATCAAGCCATACTCTATGTATCAAGCAGCCACCTGACTTGTGCCTGGGGTTGTAACAGGTTATGTCTAGCCTTTACCGACCTCAATGAGAACTAAAACATGACAACAGTTCATTACACCGGTGAGGAGCGCAAGAAGCGCATTTTCGCAATCGTCGGCGCGTCATCGGGCAATCTGGTGGAGTGGTTCGACTTCTATGTCTACGCCTTCTGCGCCATCTATTTCGCCCCCGCGTTCTTTCCCTCCGACGATCCCACCGTGCAATTGGTCAATACCGCCGGGGTCTTCGCGGCGGGCTTCCTGATGCGGCCCATTGGTGGCTGGCTGTTCGGGCGGGTGGCCGACAAGCATGGCCGCAAGAATTCGATGATGATCTCGGTGCTGATGATGTGCGCCGGCTCGCTGGTGATCGCCTGCCTGCCCACCTACGCCACCATCGGCGTCTGGGCGCCGATCATCCTGCTGCTGGCCCGTCTGTTCCAGGGCCTTTCGGTGGGCGGTGAATACGGCACCACGGCCACCTACATGTCGGAAGTGGCCTTGCGTGGGCAGCGTGGCTTCTTTGCATCGTTCCAGTACGTCACCCTGATCGGTGGGCAACTGCTGGCGGTGTTGACCGTGGTCATCCTTCAGCAGTTTCTCGATGAGCAGGAATTGCGCGCGTGGGGCTGGCGTATTCCGTTCTTCGTCGGTGCGGTGGCCGCGATCATTTCGCTGTTGCTGCGCCGTACCCTTGAGGAAACCAGTACCGCCGAGACCCGCAACGACAAGGACGCTGGCAGCATAGCCGGGCTGTTCAAGAACCACAGCGCGGCGTTCATCACCGTGTTGGGCTACACCGCAGGTGGCTCGCTGATTTTCTACACCTTCACCACGTACATGCAGAAATACCTGGTCAATACCGCGGGCCTGCACGCCAAGACCGCCAGCCTGATCATGACTGGCGCGCTGTTCCTGTACATGTGCATGCAGCCGCTGTTCGGCATGCTCGCCGACCGGATCGGCCGCCGTAACTCCATGCTCTGGTTCGCCGGCCTCGGCACCTTGTGCACCTTGCCGATCCTCATGGTATTGAAGACCGTTACCAGCCCGTTCCTGGCTTTCGTGCTGATCACCCTGGCCTTGGCCATCGTCAGCTTCTATACCTCGATCAGCGGTCTGGTCAAAGCCGAGATGTTCCCGCCGCAAGTGCGCGCGCTGGGCGTTGGTTTGGCCTACGCCGTGGCCAACGCCGTGTTCGGCGGGTCGGCGGAGTTCGTCGCGCTGAACCTGAAGAACATGGGCAACGAAAACGCGTTCTACTGGTACGTGACGGTAATGATGGCGATCGCGTTCCTGTTCAGCCTGCGCTTGCCCAAGCAACCCAAGTACCTGCATACCGACCATTAAGCCCACAGGCGCGCCTTGTGTGACGCGCCGTTACAGGGGAGTTCCATGAGCCAACCGCCGAACAATCAGTTGTTCGATGTCTATTTCACTGCGCCCGCCATGCGCCAGATTTTCTGCGACCATGGCCGGGTGCAGGGCATGCTTGATTTCGAATCCGCGCTGGCTCGGGCCCAGGCCCGCGTCGGCGTGATACCCGGCTCGGCCGTCGCCTCCATCGAGGCGGCCTGCAAGGCCGAGCAGTACGACTTTCAGGCCCTGGCGCAGGCCATCGCCAGCGCCGGCAATTCGGCCATTCCGCTGGTCAAGATGCTCGGCAAGGTCATCGCCGCTTCCGACCCGGATGCCGAGCGCTATGTGCACCTGGGCGCGACCAGTCAGGACGTCATGGACACCGGACTGGTCCTGCAACTGCTGGCGGCGGTCGACCTGATCGAAGCCGACCTGCGACGTCTGAGCGAGGCGCTGAGCCAGCAGGCCCGTCGCCATGCCGCCACGGTCATGCCCGGACGCACCTGGCTACAACACGCCACGCCCGTCACCCTGGGCATGAAGATCGCCGGCTGGCTCGGCGCCCTGACCCGCAGCCGGCAACGCCTGCGTGAGCTCAGGCCACGGCTGGCCTGCCTGCAGTTCGGCGGTGCCTCGGGCACTTTGGCTGCTCTCGGCGAACAGGCAATGTCGGTGGCCCGGGCGCTGGCCGAGGAACTGCACCTGAACCTGCCCGACCAGCCCTGGCATACCCAGCGCGACCGGCTGGTGGAACTGGCCTCGGTACTTGGCCTGGTGGCCGGCAGCCTGGGCAAGCTGGGCCGGGACATCAGCCTGTTGATGCAGACCGAAGCGGCGGAAGTGTTCGAGCCGTCCGCGCCGGGCAAGGGCGGTTCGTCGACCATGCCGCACAAGCGCAATCCGGTCGGTGCGGCAGTGCTCATCGGCGCTGCCACCCGAGTGCCGGGGCTTGTGGCGACGCTGTTCAGCGCCATGCCTCAAGAGCATGAACGCAGCCTGGGGCTGTGGCATGCCGAATGGGAAACCCTGCCGGAGATCTGCTGCCTGGTTTCCGGTGCGTTGCAGCAGGCCTTGGCCATTGCCGATGGCATGCAGGTCGACGCTGAGCGCATGCGGGCGAACCTGGACCTGACCCAGGGCCTGGTGCTGGCCGAAGCCGTCAGCATCGTGCTGGCCCAGCGGATCGGTCGCGACCGCGCGCACCATGTGCTGGAACAGTGCTGCAAGCGGGCCGTCGCTCAAGGCCGACATCTACGTGCGGTGCTCGGCGACGAGCCGCAGGTCACCGAGCAATTGAGTGCCGATGAACTGGACCGTCTGCTGGACCCTTCGCACTACCTGGGCCAGGCCCAGGTCTGGGTTGAACGGGCCGTAGCCGAACACGATCTTTTGAATGCGTGAGGAGATGAGCGTGGCACAGGTACAACTCGCCGACGGCGAACTCGATTACAGCCTGGAAGGCCCCAAGGACAAGCCCGTCCTGGTGCTGTCCAACTCGCTGGGCACCGACCGACACATGTGGGACGGCCAGATGGCCGCCTTCACCGAACATTTCCAGGTCCTGCGCTACGACACCCGTGGTCATGGCCAGTCCCTGGTCACCCCTGGGACGTACACCATCGAGCAGTTGGGCGGCGACGTCCTGGCGTTGCTCGATGCCCTGAACCTGGACAAGGTGCATTTCTGTGGCCTGTCCATGGGCGGTCTGATCGGCCAATGGCTGGGCATCAATGCCGGCGAGCGCCTGCACAAGCTGGTGATCTGCAACACGGCGGCGAAGATCGGCACCCAGGACGTCTGGAATCCACGCATCGAAATGGTCCTCGGCCAAGGCGAGGCTGCCATGCAGGCGTTGCGTGACGCGTCCATCGCACGCTGGTTCACCCCGGCGTTCGCCGAGGCCCATCCGCTGGAGGCCACACGCATCACCGACATGCTCGCCGCCACCTCCCCGCAGGGCTACGCCGCCAACTGCGCTGCGGTGCGCGACGCCGATTTTCGCGAACAGCTGGTTGCCATCCAGGTGCCGCTGTTGGTGATCGCAGGCACCGAGGACGCTGTCACCACGCCGGCAGATGCGCAGTTCATCGTCGAGCAGGTGACGGGTGCGCAGTACGCCGAATTTGCCGCCGCGCATCTCTCCAACGTCGAAATCGGTGCGCCGTTCAGCGACCGGGTCGTCGAATTTCTATTGCGCTGAAGGAGCCCGTTCGTGGACGAGAAAGAACGCTACAACGAAGGAATGAAAGTCCGGCGTGCCGTGTTGGGCGAGGCCCATGTGGAGCGCAGCCTGAACAACCTGACCGAGTTCAACAGCGAGTTCCAGGAGATGATCACCCGCCACGCGTGGGGCGATATCTGGACCCGTCCGGGCCTGCCGCGGCATACGCGCAGCCTGATCACCATCGCCATGCTGATCGGTATGAACCGCAGTGAAGAACTCACACTGCACCTGCGCGCGGCCGCCAGCAACGGCGTCACCCGTGAGGAGATCAAGGAAGTCCTGATGCAGAGTGCGATCTACTGCGGCATTCCAGCGGCCAATGCAACGTTTCACCTGGCCGAATCGGTCTGGGATGAGCTGGGCGTCGAATCACGCCAGTGATAGGGGAAGGAGGGCGGTAGCGCGCTGAACGCGCGCCACCGCCCCGGCGATTACAGAATGCTCAACGGGTAGCTGACGATCACGCGGTTTTCGTCGAACTCGCTGGTACTGTAGTCGCGACGCATGGTCGAGTTGCGCCAGCGCATGTTCAGGCTCTTGAAGGTGCCCGACTGCACGGTGTAGGCCAGCTCGGTTTCGCGCCCCCATTCCTTGCCGTCGGTGACGGTGGCGGTGTGCACGTTGTCGCCGCTGATGTAGCGGTTCATCAGGGTCAGCCCCGGTACGCCCACGCCGGCGAAGTTGAAGTCGTGGCGCAATTGCCAGGATTTTTCCTTGGCATTCTCGTAGCTGGAGTTATAGCTGTCGTTAGCCAAGGTACCGCCACTGGTGCCGTTGACGCGCATCCAGCCATTGTCGCCGGTGACTTTCTGCAGGCCGACATAGAACGTGTTGCTGCCATACTTGGCGGACAGCAGCGCCGACCAGGTCTTGTTGTCCAGATCGCCGGCCCGTGCGCTGCCGTCTTCCTTGCCGTGGAAGAAGCCCAGGTTGGCGCCCAGGGTCCAGTCGCCAATCGGCTGGCTGTGCAGGATCTGCAGGTACTGCTGCTGGTAGATGTCCTTGAGCTCGGCGTTCCACAGGCCGACCAGAGTGTTCTTGTTGTTGAAGGTGTACTCGCCACCGACGAAGTTGAAACGGTCGGAGGTGATGCCGGCGCGACCCTGCAGGAACATGTCTTCCATGCTGGCATCGTTGCGCGGGCTGTTCTTGCGGAACTGGCCACCGTACAGGGTCAGGCCATCGATTTCCTGAGAGGTGATCTGTCCGCCCTGGAAGGTCTGGGGCAGCGAGCGGCCGTCGTCCGAACGCAGGATAGGCAGCACCGGCATCCACTCGCCGACCTTGAGCACGGTCTTGGAGATCTTGGCCTTGGCGGCTACACCCAGACGGCCGAAATCGTCGGCCGGGTTGTTGCCGTCATGCACAGGCAACAACTGCGTGCCATAGGTACCGCGGCCACCATCGAGCTTGACCGAGTACATGCCCAGCACGTCCACACCGAAGCCGACCAGGCCCTGGGTGTAGCCGGACTTGGCGTCGAGTATGAAGCTTTGGGTCCACTCCTCGGACTTGCTTTGCGGGAAGGCTGGGTTTACGTGATTGCGATTGAAATAGAAGTTGCGCAGGTTCAGACCGACCTTGGCGTCTTCCAGAAAGCCGGACTCGGCTGCGAAGGAAGGCAGGGCGGCCGTGGCAACGGTCAACGCGATCAGGTTGGGCAACAGACGGGGTGAACGATGGAAGTGCTGGCGCATGGGGTAAACCTATTGTTATTGATTTTATGATTGACGCACGCTGGAACGGGCTTTTCTGACATTTTGTTACGTGTTGCGCGGATGGTGCTTCGGGGTGAAACACGATTCAACCGACCGCACAGGAATGCGTGCGATAACCGAACACTAACTAACTAGTTAATAACAAGTCAGTTATCTGGTCATCGGACCACTATTGCTCATGATTGAACTTTCGGCCAGTCCCGCGTGACATTTTCTTCAGCCCTTTCGCGCTGACTCACTCCTGGCAGCGGGTCACAGGCGTAAAAAAACCACCGCAAGCGGTGGTTTTTTCATGCCATCAGGGGTCAGCTCTTGGGCGCCTGCGCTGGCTGGGCCAACTGAGCCTGGCCAGTGCGCTCGTACCAGCCGCCTCCCAGCGCCTTGTACAGATTGACCTCGCTGGTCAGCTGCGACAGCCGGTCGGTGATCAGCGATTGCTGGGCACTGAACAGCGAGCGCTGGGCATCGAGGAAGGTCAGGTTGCTGTCGATACCGATACGGTAGCGACGCTCGGCCAGGCGGTAGTAATCCTGGTTGGCCTGCACCGAATCACGCTGGGCCTGCAACTGCTCGTTGTAGGTCTTGCGTGCGGCCAAGCCGTCGGACACTTCCTGGAACGCCGTCTGAATGACCTTCTCGTAATTGGCCACGTTGATGTCTTTCTGGATCTTCGAGTAGTCCAGGCTGGCACGCAGCGCACCGGCATTGAAGATCGGCAGGCTGATGCTCGGCGAGAACAGCCAGCTGCCGGAACCGGCGTCGAACAGGCCGGACAGCTGTCGGCTCGACGTACCGGCATTGGCAGTCAGGCTGATGCTGGGGAAGAACGCCGCGCGGGCCGCGCCGATGTTGGCGTTGGCGGCCAGCAGGGCGTGCTCGGCTTCGAGAATGTCCGGGCGTCGGGTCAGCAACTGCGACGGCATGCCGGCCGGCACTTCGCTGAGCAGGTCGGCATCCAGCCCGCGGGCTTCTGGCAGGTCGGTCGGAATGGCCGTGCCCAGCAACAGGGTCAGGTTGTTGCGATCCTGAGCCACCTGGCGCTTGTAGCGCGCCAGGCTGACACGGGCAGTTTCCACCGCCGTGCGCGCCTGGCTCAGGTCCAGGGCCGAGGACACGCCTACTTCGGTGCTGCGGCTGGTCAGCTTGAGGCTCTGCTCGAAAGCGCCCAAGGTCTCCTGGGTCAACTTCAGCAGTGCCTGGTCGGCCTGCCAGGTCAGGTAGGCGTTGGCCACGTTGGCCACCAGGCTGATCTGTGTGGAGCGACGAGCCTCCTCGGTGGATAGATAGGTTTGCAAGGCCTGTTCGCTGAGGCTGCGGATGCGCCCCCACAGGTCCAGCTCATAGGCACTCACGCCCAGCGTAACGGCGTACTGGCTGGAGATGCCCGACTCGCCAAGCTGTGACAGGTCAGCCGGTGTGCGCTGACGCGTACCGGTGCCGTCGGCATTGATGGCCGGGAACAGATCGGCACGCTGGATGCGGTACTGCGCCCGATAGGCTTCGATGTTCAGCGCCGCGACACGCAGGTCGCGGTTGTTCTCAAGCGCTACCTGCACCAGGCGCTCGAGCGCCGGATCGGTGAAGAACTGCCGCCAGCCTTGTTCCGCCGCCGCCACTTCGGCCGCCTCGGCGGGCGCGTAGGCCTCGCCCTGCGGGAACTGCTCGGCCACCGGCAGGGCAGGCTGCTTGTACTCGGGGATCATCGAGCAGCCGCCGAGCACGAAGGCGGCGACAGCGATGGATATCAGTGACTTGCTCATTGGCCAGCCTCATCGTGTGTAATGGCTTTGTCGTTGTCCTTCTCGTGTTCCTTGTCGTACTTGCTCTTGAACAGCGACGACACGGCCACGTAGAACATCGGCACCCAGAAAATTGCCAGGACGGTGGCGGTGATCATACCGCCGATTACGCCGGTACCGATCGCATGTTGGCTACCTGAGCCTGCGCCGCTGGAAATCGCCAGCGGTACTACGCCGAGGATGAACGCCAGGGACGTCATGATGATCGGTCGCAGACGCATCCGGCATGCTTCGGCGGCCGCTTCCACCAGGCTCTTGCCCTGTTCGTGCAGTTCCTTGGCGAACTCGACGATCAGAATGGCGTTCTTGGCTGCCAACCCCACCGTAACCAGCAAGCCTACCTGGAAGAACACGTCGTTGGACAACCCGCGCATGCTGGTCGCGATCAGCGCACCGATCACACCCAGCGGCACAACCAGAAGCACCGCGATCGGGATCGACCAGCTTTCATACAAGGCCGCCAGACACAGGAACACGAACAGCAGCGAGATGGCGTACAGCGCTGGAGCCTGCGAGCCGGACAGACGCTCTTCGTATGACAGACCGGTGAACGAATAGCCCACGCCGGCAGGCAGCTTCTTGGCCAGCGCCTCGACCTCGGCCATCGCCTGACCCGAGCTGTAGCCCGGTGCCGGAGTACCGAGGATTTCCATGGCCGCGACACCGTTGTAGCGCGACAGCTTGGGCGAACCGTAGATCCATTCACCGGTGGCAATCGCAGACAGCGGCACCATGGTCCCGGCGTCGTTGCGCACGTACCACTTGTTCAGGTCTTCAGGTGTCATGCGACCGAAGGCTTCGCCCTGCACGTACACCTTCTTCACCCGACCGCGGTCGATGAAGTCGTTGACGTAGCTACCACCCAGAGCGATCGATAGGGTCTGGTTGATGTTCGACAAGGTAATGCCCAGTGCACTGGCCTTCTCGTCATCCACGGTGAGCTGGTATTGCGGCTCATCGTTCAGGCCGTTGGGACGTACGCCTGCCAGAATCTTGCTCTGTGCCGCCATGCCGAGGAACTGGTTGCGCGCCTCCAGCAGTTTTTCGTGGCCTACACCGCCCTGGTCCTGCAGGTAGACGTCGAAGCCCGAGGCGTTACCCAGTTCGAGTACCGACGGAGGCACCACGGCGAACACCATGGCATCGCGGAAGCTGGCGAAGTGTTTCTGCGCACGCTCGGCGATCTTGAACACGGTAGTCTCGGCGTCGCGCTCATCCCAGGGCTTGAGCATGACGAACGCCAGGCCCGAACTCTGGCCACGGCCAGCGAAGTTGAAGCCGTTGACGCTGAACACGGATTTGACGCCCGCGCCTTCGCCGTTTTCGCCATCGAGCAGGTAGGTGCGCATGTCGTCGATGACTTTCTGCGTCCGCTCGGCGGACGAGCCAGCCGGGGTCTGCACCTGGGCAAAGATCACGCCCTGGTCTTCATCCGGCAGGAACGCTGCCGGAATACGCATGAACAGGAAGACCATGCCAGCGAAAATCAGCAGGTACACCAGGAACGCCGGCAACTTGTGGGTCACCATGCGTTTGACGCCGTTCTCGTACTTGACCACGCTGCGGTCGAAGGTCCGGTTGAACCAGCCGAAGAAGCCGCGCTTGGGTTGGCCGTGCTTTTCCGGATCGATCGGCTTGAGCATGGTGGCGCACAGCGCCGGGGTAAAGATCAATGCGACCAGTACCGACAGGGCCATGGCCGAAACGATGGTGATGGAGAACTGCTTGTAGATCACACCCGTGGAGCCGCCGAAGAAGGCCATCGGCAGCAGTACCGCCGACAGCACCATGGCGATACCGACCAGAGCACCCTGGATCTGGTCCATGGATTTCTTGGTCGCCTCCTTGGGCGACAGATGCTCCTCTTCCATCACCCGTTCGACGTTCTCCACCACCACGATCGCATCGTCCACCAATAGCCCGATCGCCAGGATCATGCCGAACATGGTCAAGGTGTTGATGGTGAAACCGAAGGCGGCGAGGATGCCGAAAGTGCCGAGCAGTACCACCGGCACCGTCATCGTAGTGATGATGGTCGCGCGCAGGTTCTGCAGGAACAGGTACATCACCAGGAACACCAGCACGATCGCTTCGATCAGGGTGTGGACCACGCCTGTGATCGATTCGGTCACGGTCGGTGTGGTGTCATACGGGTAGACCACCTTCATCCCAGGCGGGAAAAACGGCTCCAGGTTGGACACCGTGGCACGAATGGCCTTGGCCGTGTCCAGAGCGTTGGCGCCGGTGGCCAGCTTGATCGCCATACCCGAAGCCGGGCTGCCGTTGAACTGCGCGTCGATGCTGTAGTTCTGACCGCCCAGGCCAATGCGCGCGACGTCCTTGAGGCGGACCTGCGCGCCGTCGTTGTCGACTTTCAGGAAGATATTGCCGAACTGCTCGGCAGTCTGCAGGCGGGTCTTGCCGATGATGGTGGCGTTGAGCTGGGTGCCGGGCAAGGCCGGCAGGCCGCCCAACTGACCGGTCGCGATCTGCACGTTCTGCGCAGTGATCGCAGCGCTCACTTCCACCGGTGTCAGCTGGAATTTGTTGAGCTTGGCCGGATCCAGCCAGATACGCATGGCATACTGCGAACCGAACACCTGGAAGTCACCCACACCGGAAGTCCGCGAGATCGGGTCCTGGATGTTGGAAACGATGTAGTTGGACAGGTCGTCCTTGGTCATGCTGCCATCTTCGGACACCAGACCGATCACCAGCAGGAAGTTCTTCACCGACTTGGTCACACGCAGACCTTGTTGCTGCACTTCCTGCGGCAACAGGGGCGTGGCCAGGTTGAGCTTGTTCTGCACCTGAACCTGAGCGATGTCGGGGTTGGTGCCCTGGTTGAAGGTCACGGTGATGGTCATGCTGCCATCGGAGTTACTGTCCGAGGACACGTAACGCAGGTTGTCGATACCGTTGAGCTGCTGCTCGATGATCTGGACCACGGTGTCCTGCACGGTCTGTGCGGAAGCACCAGGGTAGGTGACCTGGATATCGATGGCGGTCGGCGCGATGGCCGGGTATTGGTTGATGGGCAACTTGAGAATTGCCAGCCCACCCACGAGCATGATCACCAGGGCGAGCACCCAGGCGAAAATGGGGCGGTCAATAAAGAATCTGGACATCGATTACTTACCTTCGCCTGTGGCGGTGGAATCGGACTGGCCGGGCGTCAGGTTGCCCGCTTCCTTCACGGTCACGTCGGCACCAGGCTTGACGTACTGCAGGCCCTCGGTGATGACGCGATCGCCGGCGTTCAGGCCTTTCTCGATCACCCAGAACGCGCCGTCGGTGCGATTGGCTACCAGCTCGCGCTGCTCGACCTTGTTGTCCTTGTTCACGATCAAGGCAGTCGGGGTGCCCTTGAGGTCACGGGTCACGCCTTGCTGCGGTGCCAGGATCGCCTCGCTGCGCACACCGGCCTGCAGCTTGGCGTGAACGAACATGCCTGGCAGCAGCACGTGCTCGGGGTTGGGGAACACGGCGCGCAGGGTCACCGAACCGGTGGCCTGGTCGACCGACACTTCGGAGAACTCCAGCTTGCCGGTCTGGCTGTATTCGCTGCCGTCTTCCAGGGTCAGCTTCACCGACGCGGCATTGTCGCCGGCCTTCTGCAACTTGCCGCTGTCCAGGTCGCGACGCAACCGGAGCATTTCGGCGGACGACTGGGTCACGTCGACGTAGATCGGGTCCAACTGCTGGATGGTGGCCATGGCGTTGGTCTGGCCGTTGGTCACCAGTGCACCTTCGGTCACGTCGGAACGACCGATACGGCCCGAGATCGGCGCCAGCACCTTGGTGTAGCGCAAGTCGATCTGCGCGCTCTTGACCGAGGCTTCGGCTTGCAGCTGCTGCGAGCGGGCGTTGTCGTATTCCTGACGGCTGACGGCTTGCTCGTCGATCAGCTGCTTGTAGCGTCCAGCCAGCGACTTGGCCGATTCCAGGGTCGCCTGGGAGCTGCCCAGCGTGGCCTCGTACACCGACGGGTCGATCTGGTAGAGCTGCTGCCCGGCCTTGACCTCGGTACCTTCCTTGAACAGACGCTTGAGGATGATCCCGTTGACCTGCGGCCGCACTTCGGCCACGCGGTACGCAGTGGTCCGACCCGGCAGTTCGCTGGTCAGGGTATAGGGTTGGGTTTTCAGGGTAACCACGCCGACCTGAGGAGCCTGCTGAGCCTGCTGCGGGGCTGCTTCTTCCTTTTTGTCACAGCCGCTGAGCAGAGTGGCCAGGGCGACGGCGGATACCAGAGCGGTAACAACTGGCTTGAATTGCATGAAGATCCTCGGGTCGTGAGCGCGTGGGAGGGCTCAAGAATAGTGGAAGGTTGAAAAAATGTTACGACTGGATTAATAGCTTACTAACGAATATACTTACATTCGTGGTTGTTTGTAAACAACTTGATGGCCTGATGCCCGCGACGAGGCGGCGCACCATCGACATTCGGGACAAGCCCCGCATAAAAGGGATTCCCGGCCTGAGCACGCGCCGCGTACCGCATGGCCCGTGCATTGAAGATTGAGGTTCTACTGCCATGGTTCGCCGTACCAAAGAGGAAGCCCAGGAAACCCGAAGCCAGATTCTCGAGGCCGCCGAACAGGCTTTCTACGAGCGCGGTGTGGCTCGCACGACCTTGGCCGACATCGCAACCCTGGCCGGGGTGACGCGCGGCGCCATCTATTGGCACTTCAGCAACAAGGCCGATCTGGTCCAGGCCATGCTCGACAGCCTGCAGGAACCGCTCGAAGAGTTGGCCCAGGCCAGCGAAAGCGAGGATGAGCCAGACCCGCTGGGTTGCATGCGCAAACTGCTGATCCGCCTGTTCCAGCAGATCGCCGTGGACCCCAAGACCCGCCGTCTCAACGAAATTCTGCATCATAAGTGCGAGTTCACCGATGAAATGTGTGACATGCGTCGCCAACGTCAGACGGTCAGCATCGACTGCAATGTGCGCATCGAACGCTCGCTGAGAAATGCGGTGAACCGCGAACAGCTGCCGCGTGACCTGGACACCGTCAGGGCCGCCATCGCCTTGCACGCCTATATAGATGGCATGATCGGTCAATGGTTGCTGGTCCCTGACAGTTTCGACCTTTTCCAGGAAGCCGAGCGTTGGGTGGACCTGAGCCTGCAAACGCTGAGCCTGACGCCGGCGTTGCGCAAATAAAGTTGTGAATCAAGTTGTAACACTGCCCCCGCTCGCGCCATCATCGACCTTACCCGCCCGGTCGGTACCCTTTCATCATCCTGTTGCGAGCGTGTGAATGAGCGTGCAAAACCCGTTGCTTACTGGGGCCAGCCAGCCGCTGCGCGGTATCGCGCTGATCTGTCTGGCGACGTTGCTGTTCGCCAGTCACGACGCCTTGTCCAAGTACCTCTCCGGGTTTTTTCCCATCGTCGTGGTGGTGTGGGCGCGCTATGTGGTGCACACCCTGTTGATGCTGGCCATCTTCGTGCCGCAGACCGGTTTGTCCACGGTCATCCGCACCAAGCGACCCGGACTGCAGCTGCTGCGCGCGCTGTGCCTGATCGCCACCAGCCTGTTCTTCACCACCAGCCTGCGTTACATACCGTTGGCCGAGGCCACCGCGGTGAACTTCCTGGCCCCCTTGCTGGTGACGGCGCTGTCGGTACCGCTGCTCAAGGAAGTCGTTACGCGCGCGCAGTGGGCGGCGGTGATCACCGGCTTCATCGGTGTGCTCATCGTCATCCGACCCGGCGGTGCCTTGTTCACGCCGGCGATCATCCTGCCGCTGATTTCCGCGTTCTTCTTCGGTCTGTACCAGTTGCTCACGCGCAAGCTGAGCGGCATCGACAGCCCGACCACCAGCAACTTTCTTGCCGGTATCTTCAACACCCTGATCATGAGCGCGGTGCTGCCGTTCTTCTGGCAGGCACCGGGCTGGATCGATGCCTTGTTCATGGTAGGCCTGGGCACCTGCGGCATGCTCGGGCATCTGTTGCTGACTCAAGCCTTTCGCCATGCGGCGCCGGCGCTGCTGGCGCCGTTCAGCTACGGACAGATCCTGTTTGCCGGGATGTACGGTTACCTGATCTTCGACCATACCCCGGATATCTTCGGGGTGGTGGGCATCAGCGTCATCTGCCTCAGCGGCCTGGCCGTGGCCTGGGCCCAACGCAAGAAGCGACCGGCTGTCTGAGCGGGCCCCTTCGCGGTTAGAACCCCCTCCCACAGGTCAAGCAGCTTCGCTCCACCCCTTGTGGGAGCGGGTTCTACCCGCGAAGAGGCCAGACCTGCCCCCCCACACAAGCTACTTCTCCCCATGCCCACGGCCCCTCAGTTCCAGATTGGGCAGCGCCAATGCCACGGCCAGTCCCAGCAGCGAAATACCGGCACTGGCCCACAGCAGGTGTTGAAAGGTCTGCCCCAGTTCCAGCCGCAAGGCGTCCCGTGCCGGGCCTGCCGCCGCATTGAGCCCGGTCAGCAGTACATTGTCGCCCATCGCCTCGAGGCCGTGACCGCCCAAGGCACCGTCCGCCAACTGCACGCCATGCAACATGGCCAGGAGCAGGGCCGACAGGCAGGCCACCCCAACCGCGCCCCCCAGCGAGCGAAACAACGCCAGGGTGCTGGTCGCCACACCAATGTCCCTGGCCTGCACCGAGTTCTGCGCGCCCACCAGCGAGGTGGGAAACTGCAGGCCGCAGGCGAAGCCGGTCAACAACATGAAGCCCACGCTGAGCAGCAGGTTGTCCGGCGGGCTGAACGACATGCCCACAATGCCCAACGGGGCAAGCAGCGCCCCAGTCAGGATGATCGGTTTGTAACGCCCGGTCTGTGAAGTCCGACGCCCGCCCAGGAACGCGCCAATCGGCAGGCCCAGCGCCAGCGGTAGCAGGTACAGCGCCGCTGCATCGGCCCCGGCCCCGGTGACGGTCTGGAAACGCAGGGGCATCATCACGCTCAGGCCAATGGCCTGAAAGCTGGTGAAAAATACCGAGCACCAGCACAGCACCGCCGCTGGAATGGCGAACAGGTGCAGCGGCAGCAGAGGCTCGCGAAAGCGTCGCTCATGCCAGACGAAACCCAGCAGTGCCACCACGGCCACCACCAGCAGGCCCCACACCTGCGTGTCGCCCAGCCCATGGCCCTGGCCGATGCGGGTGATGCTCATCAGCAAGGTACTCAAGCCGATGATCATCAGCACCGTGCCCAGGTAGTCGATGATCGGCGTGCGCTGCGGAATCGGCAGCCCTGCCAATTTGCGGTTGGCGTACCAACAGGCGAATGCGCCCAGCGGCAGGTTGATCAAAAACACCCAGCGCCACGACAGGTACTGGGTCATGTAGCCGCCGAGCACCGGCCCCAGCACACTGGCTGCGGCGTACATGCTGCTGAAATACCCCTGGTAGCGACCGCGCTCGCGGGGCGGCACCACGTCACCGATGATTGCCTGGCTGACCGATACCATGCCGCCAGCACCCACCCCTTGCAGCAGGCGCGCCAGCACCAGCTGCTCCATGCTCTGCGCCATGCCACAGAACAGCGACGCGACGGTGAACAATCCGGTGCCGATGAGGATCATCCGCCGACGGCCATACAGGTCGCCCAGCTTGCCGTAGATCGGCGTGGCCACGGTCATGGCCACCATGTACCCGGAAATCACCCAGGCCAGACGGTCGACATCGTTGAACTGCGCAGAGATGGCCGGCATCGAGACCGCAACGATGGTCTGATCCAGGGCGCCGAGAAAAATGGCCAGCATCAAGGCCACTAGAATGCTCTTGATGGCCGGCGGGGAATGGCTGAGATCGGTCACAGGTGGGCCTGTAGAGAAACGCCGAGGCCAGATGGCCGCGGGCCGTGGCTTAGAGTGTACTGGATAGCTAGCTATCGGTTCTATCGGTGACCCGGTGTTTTTTCCAGGTCTGCCTGCGCGGCCCTACAGACTGATCCGCAGCCGTGCCAGATCGCGCACCGGCGGCGCGCCGAAATGGCGGCTGTATTCGCGGCTGAACTGGGAAGGGCTTTCGTAACCCACTCGATACCCGGCCGCCGAGGCGTCGAGGTCTTCGCTGAGCATCAGCCGGCGCGCCTCCTGCAAGCGAAGCTGTTTCTGATATTGCAGCGGGCTCATGGAGGTTACCGCCTTGAAGCGGTGGTGCAGGGTGGACACGCTCAGGTTGACTTCCCGGGCCAGGTCTTCGATGCGCAGGCTGCGATGGAAATGCCGGTTGATCCAGGCGATGGCTTGGCTCACGCGATGGGTCTGACTGTGCGCCACCGCGATTTCGTACAGTCGATGACCTTGTTGCCCGCCTAACAGACGGTAGAGGATTTCCCGCCGTACCAGGGGTGCCAGCACGGCAATGTCTTTCGGTGTTTCCAGCAGTCGAACCAGACGCAGCACGGCATCCAGAAAGGCCGTGTCCATTCGCTCCACGTACAAGCCGCGCTGGGTCGAGCGCGTAGGCACACCCAACGGTCCGGCGTCGGCGATCACTGCGTTGATTTCCTCAGGGTCGATGTCCAGCCGCAGCGACAGGCTGGGATCGTGCGGGGTGGCATCGAGGATCCGTCCCGAGACCGGCATGGCTACCGACACCACCAGAAAATTCAACGGATCATAGACATAGCGCTCATCGCCCAGGCGCACTTCCTTGCTGCCATTGGCAAGGATGCACAGCGCCGGTTGGACCAGGGCCGGGAACGACTGCACGCATTCCTCATAACGCACCAGGCGCAGGCCGCTGATCGCGGTGCCATGGTCGCCTGGCGTCTGGGCGCCGCGCGCGATGCGCTCGGCCAGTTCGCGACGGCTGTGTTCCAGAGCGGGGTCCAGCGGTAACAAAGCAGGGGCGGAGAGGGTCATGCAGGCTCCAGGATCTGTACATCACATCAGGCGAGGATAATCCGCGCTTAATGCCAGAGGTAGACGATAGCTGCCGGATGTTTGCCCAATCCTGCCAACTTGCGTCAGGGCCTTGTACACACCGAGGCGGGCAGTGTCTGCGGGCAAGCCTGAAAGTGCCCAAAATAAGCCATTCCGGTTGAACGAAGCTGCAACCCGGCAGGATCGGGCAAGACCTTGACAGGAAACGGCTAACCCCTGCGGTCCGGGGTTGCGTAACGTTGTCGCTGCAGCCTTGTTCACCGCAGAACGTTCAATCAGGGAGAGTCGCGCATGAACTCATTTTCTACCGTCAGTCATTGTGCCCTGGTCACCGCCCGGCCAGGTGATTCGGAGCGGGTCGGGCTGGGTTTGTCGGCGCTGGTACGGCCCGCGCTGGCCATGCCTGGCTGTCTGCACTTTGCGGTCCAGCGCAGTCACGGCGACGAGCGACTGTGGCAGGTGGCTGGCGTTTGGCGCGATCAGGCCGCGATGACCGCCTGGCTCAACTCGCCGGGCATGCAGGTGTTCTCCGATCTGGTCCACGGCCTGCTGGTGACCAGCCTCGACCTGCACACCTTCGGTGACGCCGCGCTCGAACATGCCAGTGCGGCCTGAGCCGCGTACAATCGCGGCTTTTCCATCGGCCCGAGGTACGTCATGGCACGCAAGGTATTCGAACATCACGAAGCGGTTTCGGCAGTAGTGCCGGAGGCGGGCAGTTACCGCGCCGCCATTGCCATCAAGGCGCTGCAGGGCGGCGGCGCCCCGCGTTTCCACAAGGTGCTCGACGGCCAGTCGTTCGCCACTGCCCACGAGGCCGATGGCGCTGCCGCCGAGGTCTTGTCGACACTGGCCCGTGTCGACGAAGACGGCGAACCGGTGTTTGCGCCTACTTGACCTGTGGCCGGTGCATCTGGAACAGCGCCTGCGGACCGATCTCGAAGTAATCGGCCGGGCCACCGCCACGCAGGATCGGGCCGGCCGCGGCTGTGTCGTAGATGCCGTCCTTGAGCAGTGACTTGGCGATGTGCACCGCCACCACCTCACCCAGAATCAACCAGGTGGGCACCTCTTGCTGATCGGCGCCCTTGAGTTGAATGATCTGGGTGACCTTGCATTCGAATGACACCGGCGCTTCGAGCACCCGCGGCACGCTGACGATCTTCGAAGGCGCGTGCTGCAAACCGCTGAGTTCGAACTCGTCGACTTCGGGGCCCACCGCCGCGCAGCTCTGGTTCATCTGCTCGGCCAGGGCGCGAGTCGACAGATTCCAGACGAATTCGCCGGTCTGTTCGATGTTGTTCAGGCTGTCCTTGCGTCCCACACTGGCGAAGCCAATGATCGGCGGCGTGTAGTTGAAGGCGTTGAAGAAGCTGTAGGGCGCCAGGTTCAGACGACCTTCGCGGTCCTGGGAGGAGATCCAGCCGATCGGCCGCGGGCCGACGATGGCGTTGAACGGGTCGTGGGGCAAACCATGGCCCTTGGCGGGTTCGTAGTAGTAGGTGTCATCCGACATCGGGGGCAGTCCTCAGCGTTCAAGTGCCCCCAGTGTGCGTTGTCAGCGGTTTCCAGTGCAACTGCCCCCGCCGTCGCGGCGGGGGCATGCCTGGCTTCAGTCCGTTTCGATCCGCGAGTGCTTCTGGGTGTCCTTCATGAACACGTATACCAGCAGCGAGCAGGCGATGCAGGCGGTCACGTACCAGTAGTAACCGGTTTCCATGCCGATCTGCTTGAACCACAGAGCGATCAGTTCGGCGGTGCCGCCGAAGACCGATACGGTCAGTGCGTAGGGCAGGCCGACGCCCAGGGCGCGGATTTCGGTGGGGAACAGCTCGGCCTTGACCACCGCGTTGATGGAGGTGTATCCACTGACGATGATCAGCGCCGCCATGATCAGGAAGAACGCGCCCCACCAGGTTTCAATGGTGTGCAGGGTGGTCAGGATGGGGACGGTACACAGGGTGCCCAGTACGCCAAAGGCGATCAGGATCGGGCGGCGTCCGACCTTGTCGGAAAGGGCGCCGATGACCGGTTGCAGGCACATGAACAGGAACAGCGTGGCGGCCGAGATGGCCGTCGAGTCGGCCTTGCTGAAGCCCACCGTGTTGACCAGGTACTTCTGCATGTAGGTGGTGTAGGTGTAGAACGCCAGCGTACCGCCCATGGTCAGGCCGACCACGGTCAGCAGTTCCTTGGGGTGGCGCAACAGGGTGCGCATCGTGCTTTCCTTGGAGACCTTTTTCTGGGTGAAGGATTCGGTCTCTTCCATACCGCGACGCAGCCACAAAGCAACCACGGCGCACAGCGCACCGATCACGAAGGGTACGCGCCAGCCCCAACTCAGCAGTTGTTCTTCGGTGAGCGTCTGTTGCAGCACGATCAGCACCGCCAGCGCGATCAACTGACCGGAGATCAGGGTGACGTACTGGAAGCTGGAGAAGAAACCACGTCGCTCGCGGGTGGCCATCTCGCTCAGGTAGGTGGCGGAGGTGCCGTATTCACCGCCCACCGAGAGGCCCTGCATCAGCCGCGCCAAGACCAGCAGCACCGGTGCCCAGATGCCAATGGTTTCGTAGCCCGGTGTCAGGGCGATCACCAGCGAGCCGAAGCACATCAGCAGGACCGAGGCCATCAGCGCCGCCTTGCGGCCTTTGCGGTCGGCATACAGGCCCATCAGCCAGCCGCCGATGGGGCGCATCAGAAACCCGACGGCGAAGATCGCGGCAGTGTTGAGCAGTTGGGCGTTGAGACTGTCCTTGGGGAAGAACACTTGGGCGAAGTACAGGGAGAATGCGGCATAGACGTACCAGTCATACCATTCGACCATGTTGCCGACCGAACCGCTGAAGATCGATTTGACCCGGCTGGCGGTGGTGCGAGGCGGGGCGGATGCAGCAGTTGCCCCGGCGGGCAGGGTGTTTGAGTTATCCATGATGGAACCTTCTCGTTATTGTTGGCAGCACGTTGAGTCGCGCTTGCCAAGGCAATAGCAGAAGCCGTGCCAGCCTGCGAAGCCCAGGTTTTGCGGGGGCTTATGCATAAAGTAGGCGGATTCTTGCTGATACGAGAAGGGTGATAAGCGGATTTTTGCCTATTCGCGAAAGTCTTCACGCGCCAGTCCGTGACGCTGCATCTTTTCGTTCAAGGTCCGCCGGGGCACTTGCAGGGCGTGCATCACCGCTTTGATGTCACCCCGATGTCGGGCCAGTGCCGCACGCAGGCATTGCGCTTCGAACGCTTCCTGCTGCGCCGCCAACGACAGCCCGCCGCCGGGTGTTTCCAGGGCAGGCGCGGCCAGCCCCAGCACGTGGCGTTCGGCGGCGTTGGCCAGCTCGCGGACATTGCCGGGCCAATCCTGACTGAGCAACTGACTCAGTTGCGTCGAGTTCACCACCGGTACCGGGCGTCCCAGGCGCTTTGCGGTGGCCGCCGTGAAATGATCGAACAGGCACACGATGTCTTCACGCCGCTCGCGCAGCGGTGGCAGGCGCAGTTCGGCGACATTCAGCCGATAAGCCAGGTCTTCGCGAAACAGCCCGGCCCGGGCCTGCTCCAGCAGATCGGGCTTGCTGGCCGCGACCAGGCGCAGGTCCACCGCGATGCTCTGGTTGGAGCCCAGGCGTTCGAGCTTCTGCTCCTGCAGCACGCGCAGCAGCTTGGCTTGCTGGGCCATGGGCAGGCTTTCGATCTCGTCGAGAAACAACGTTCCGCCGTGAGCGTATTCCAGCTTGCCGATGCGCTTGCCTTGCGCACCGGTGAAGGCGCCGCTTTCATGGCCAAACAGTTCGGCCTCGAACAGCGCCTCGGGAATGGCAGCGCAATTGAGCGCCACGAACGGCTTGCCGGCGCGCGGGCCGAAATCGTGCAGGCAGCGTGCGACCAGCTCCTTGCCACTGCCGGTCTCGCCGCGAATCACTACGTTGACCGGCAGTGAGGCCAGGTCCAGCACCTGGCGGCGCAGTTGGGCGATGGCGGGCGCCGCGCCGAGCAGGGTCGCCTGCAATTGCTCGCTGAAGTCGGCGCGGTTGTGCAGACGGCGGTTTTCCAGGACCAGCCGACGCTTGTCCTGAGCCCGCCGCAAGCTGCTCAGCAAGCTTTCCGGGCTGAATGGTTTTTCGAGAAAGTCGTAGGCACCATCGCGCATGGCCTGCACCGCCATCGGTACGTCACCGTGGCCGGTCAAGAGAATCACCGGCAATTCGGGATCGCGTGCCTGGAGTTGCGCCAGCAGACCAAGCCCGCCCATGCCCGGCATGCGCACATCGCTGAGGATCACGCCGGGGAAATCCTCTGGCAGTTGTGCCAGGCACTCCTCGGCCTGGCTGAAACGCTGCACCGAAAAGCCACTGAGGCCCAACCATTGTTCGACGGCGTCACGAATGCTCGCTTCGTCGTCGATGACCATCACTTGATTGCTCATGCAGGCTCCTTGTCGAGGGGCAGGGCGAGGGTGAAGCGAGCGCCACGCTCCAGGTTTTCCGCGCTCAGCTGACCACCGTGTTCATGGGCGATCGCCAGCGAGACCGCCAGCCCCAGGCCAAGCCCTTCGCCGATCGGCTTGGTGGTGAAAAACGGATCGAACAAATGCTCGATGTGTTCACTGGCAATGCCGCTGCCACTGTCGGCGATGCCCAGATGCCAGTGTTCGCCGTGAATCTGCAGGGTGATGTGCAGGTCCTTGGCCGGCTCGCTGCTCATGGCGTCCAGCGCATTGCGCAACAGGTTGATCATCACCTGTTCCAGGCGAATGGCGTCGCCGCGCACCCAGGCAGGCCGGCTGACCTGCAGATGCAGGCGGACCCCGGCTGCCTGCAGAGGCGTTTCCAGCAACTGCAAGGCCTGATCGAGCACCCGCGCCAGGTCGAGTCGTTCGCGTACGCCTGCCGGGCTCTTGCGGGCGAAGGTTTTCAAGTGTGTGGTCAGCGCCGCCATGCGTGTCAGCATCTGTTCCAGTGGCGCCAGGGCCTGGCGCGCCGCATCGATGCGATCCTGATCGAGCAGCAGCCGCAGGCTCGCCAGTTGCATGCGCTGCGCCGTCAGCGGTTGGCTGATCTCGTGGGCCAGCGCAGCCGACATCTGGCCCAGGGCGGCCAGCTTCGCCGCCTGAACCAGACCTTCCTGGGCGTCACGCAATTCACGGGTGCGTGCTCGTACCAGCGACTCCAGCTGCTCGCGGCTGCGCTGGCGCAGTGCGGCCAGACGACGGCGCTGGTTCAGCCACAAGCCACCGAAGACCAGGCTCAGCCACACGCCCACCGCCGCCAGCGCGGCATTGCGGCTGTCCTCGTTGCCCGCGACGGGTGGTTTGAGCAGGTGCAAGGTCCAGCCTTCACTGGCCATCGGCAA
Source organism: Pseudomonas sp. PS01301 (assembly GCF_029960215.1). NCBI lineage: Bacteria > Pseudomonadati > Pseudomonadota > Gammaproteobacteria > Pseudomonadales > Pseudomonadaceae > Pseudomonas > Pseudomonas sp. PS01301. Next base: position 164,281 of record NZ_JASCPM010000004.1, read on the forward strand.
CGATGCCCAGAGATAGTCGGCCGTGCCCTGTGGGCCGTTGACCCGTACTCGCCTGGCGGCGGCGTCGAGCGTGTCCAGCACTTGGTGATCCAGCGGCTGCACGGCTTGGTCGTGATACTGGCGAGTGCGCTGCAACTCAGCGCGGTCGGCATCGCTCAAGGCGTGCAGCGTGCGATAGCGCCAGCCCGGCCGATTGGCGATGAACACCACGCCCCGCGCATCGCTGACCAGCAGCGTGTCAGGCCCCTGCGCCCATTCCTGTTCCAGCTCGGGCAGTTCCAGCTTGACCACCATGGCGCCGAGAAAACCGTCCCGGCTGTCCTTGATGGCGCTGGACAGGAAATAGCCGGGGATACCGCTGGTCACGCCCACGGCATAGAAGCGCCCGCTGCCCTGGCTGACCGACTGGCTGAAATAAGGACGGAACGCGTAGTTGTGACCCACATAGCTGGTGGGCAGGCGCCAGTTGCTGGCGGCCACCGCCAGACCGGCGCGGTCGAGCAGTTCCAGGGTCGAGGAGCGAGCTGCCGCGTTGATGCGCTCCAGCTTGCGGTTCAGCACATCCTGGGTGGCCGCGTCGATCGGCCCCTGCAACGCCTGCTGCAATTGCGGATCCAGCGCCAGTACGGCAGGCAGGGTGCGGTAGCGCTCGATCAGCGTGTGCAGGCTGTTGGCGTACAAAGCCAGCTGGCCATTGCTGCGCGACGCCTCTTCGTTCTGGGCCAGTCGCTGGGCATGGCCGCTGGCCCAGACGGCGGACAGCACCGCGCCGGCCACGATGGCCAGCACGATGGCGCTCAGGCGCAGGGCACGGGAGTCGATCACGGGCGCTACTCGACCATTGCCGGCTACAACAACTCGAAGCTCGCCTCTTTCACGTCGTCGGAATCCAGCCCGATCATGACAGTGAATTGACCCGCTTCCGCTGCACGAACCAGTTGCTGGTTATAGAACTTCAGATCGTCCTCGACGATGTCGAAGGTCAGGGTCTGGCTTTCGCCCGGCTTGAGCATCAGCTTGCGGAAATGCTTGAGCTCCTTGACCGGTCGGGCCATGGAAGCGGCCACGTCGCGCACATACAACTGCACCACGGTTTCGCCCGCGACCTTGCCGATGTTGCGTACGTTGATGCTGGCTGTGACCTTGCCATCGCGGCTCATACGCTTGCTCGACAGCTTGACGTCCGACAGGCTAAAATCGGTGTAGCTCAAGCCGTAGCCGAAGGGGTACAGCGGACCTTGCTCGCTATCGAAATATTGGGAACTGTAGTTGCCTGGATGCCCTGGCGTGAACGGCCGGCCAATGCTCAAGTGGCTGTAGTACAGCGGCACCTGGCCCACCGAGCGCGGGAAGGTGACCGGCAGCTTGCCGGACGGGTTGTAGTCGCCGAACAGCACATCGGCGATGGCATTGCCACCCTCGGTGCCGGCGTACCAGGTTTCCAGAACCGCGTCGGCCTGGCGCTGCTGTTCGCCAATGGTCAGTGGACGGCCGTTCATCAGTACCAGCACCAGCGGTTTGCCGGTGGCGCGCAGGGCCGTGATCAAGGCCTGCTGGGTGCGAGGTAGATCGAGCGCGACGCGACTGGCCGATTCATGGCTCATGCCACGCCATTCGCCAACCGCCGCGACGATCACGTCAGCATCACGTGCCGCCGCCAACGCCTCGTCGATCAGGGCCTGGCTGGAGCGCGGATCGTGGGGCAGTTTCATGTTTTCAGGCAGGAACCGGGTGATGAACTCCACGGTGGCGCGGTCGTCGCTGAGGTTGGCGCCTAACGCATATTTGATATGCGCCGGGTCGCTCACGGCATTGCGCAGGCCCTTGAGCAGCGTTACCGACTGCCCGGCCACGCCTGCGGCAGACCAACTGCCGAGCATGTCATCCGGCGCATCGGCCAGTGGCCCGATCAGCGCGATGCGTGCATCCTTTTTCAGCGGCAGCGTCTGCTTCTGGTTTTTCAGCAGGACCAGGGTCTTGCGGGCCACGTCGCGGGCTTCGGCGCGATGCAGACGGCTTTCCGCATTGACGTCGGCTGGATCGTCCTGAGCCTTGCCGATGCGCAGGTACGGATTGGCGAACAAACCCATGTCGTACTTGGCCCCGAGCACTTCGCGCACGGCGTTGTCGAGATCGGCCTCGCTGATCTGACCACTCTTGAGCAGCTCTGGGAGGTGCTCGCCGTAGGCCTGATCGTTCATGCTCATGTCGATGCCGGCCTTGATTGCCAGTTTCGCCGCCTCGCGGTCATCGGCGGCCACACCGTGCTTGATCAGCTCATGGATGGCACCGTGGTCGCTGATGGTGACGCCCTTGAACCCCCATTGTTTGCGCAGTACATCCTGCATCAGCCAGGTGTTGGACGTCGCCGGCACGCCGTTGATCGAGTTCAAGGCGACCATCATGCCGCCCGTGCCGGCATCGACGGTGGCGCGGTAGGGCGGCAGGTAGTCCTGGAACATGCGCTGCGGGCTCATGTCCACGGTGTTGTAGTCGCGCCCGCCTTCGATTGCGCCGTACATGGCGAAATGCTTGGCGCTGGCCATCATCCGGTCTGGATTGGCCGGGCTGGAGCCCTGGATGTTCTCCACCATCACCCGGGCGATCTTCGACACCAGATGGGTATCTTCGCCGAACCCTTCGCTGATGCGGCCCCAGCGCGGATCGCGGGAAATGTCGACCATCGGCCCGAAGGTCATGTCGATCCCGTCGGCGGCCGCTTCGGCGGTCGAGGTCCTGGCGCTCAGGGCAATGGCGTCCATGTCCCAGCTCGCGGCCAGGCCCAGGCTGATTGGAAACTGGGTACGGTGGCCATGAATGACGTCATACGCGAAGAACATCGGAATCTTCAGCCGGCTGCGCTGGGCAGCGTCCTGCATGGGGCGGTTTTCCGCTCGGGTGACCGAATTGAACGTGCCGCCGATACGCCCCGCGGCAATCTCCGCTTCGATGCGCTGATGGGTCATTTCCCCACCGATGGCGATCAGCCGCAACTGGCCGATCTTCTCGTCGACGGTCATGCGTGCGAGCAGGTCGGCAACGAATGCGTCCTTGTTCTGCGGACCTTGGGAGGGGCTTTCGGCATGCGCGGATTGCAAGGCCAGGCCGACGACGACGCCCAGCAGACACAGCTTGTTCATGGAGTTCTTCTCTTTGGCGTACCGCACAGGGTGCTGCAGCCGGTGACAGGTGGCAGTGTTTTTGTAGTTCGTGGGAGGTGTTTTAACGTATCGGCGCCGGTCAATCCAGTCAGGTGCCAGGATTGATACAAATGCATCCATGACAGTGAGGGCAAATCCATTTTCCCCAAGTCCATGCACACCCACTAAAATGCCCGCCTGAACACACCCGAGATCCGTTTCGCCATGCCCGTCACCGACCCCCGCGCCGAATTCCTTGCCCTGCTCGACACCAGCCTGGCGCAGAACGCTTTCATCAAGCTGGTGCTGGCCCGCCACGTCGGCCAGGAGCCGGAGCTGCAGCGGCTGATCGTCAAGTTGGCGACCATCAAGGGCGAAGCGTGCCTGTCGTTCGTGTACCGCTACAAGACGTGCGACATCACCAAGAACTTCAGTCTCAGCGATGGTCAGCAGTTCATTGCCGAAGCCTTGCCTGACACCTTCAAGAACGCGCATCTGCTGACCTTGACCGATGAGTTGCAGCTTGAATTCAGCAAGAAGAACAAGGCCAGCCTGCATCGCAACAAGCTACAACAGGAACGGGCTGCGCCGGAGCTGGGCCACGATCGGGAAAAGAAGCGGTTCCTCGAATTGAACCGGCCGTTCCTGCAGGACCTGGGCGTGACCGACCAGCAGGGGCAGTTGATCCCGTCGATGTCGCGCAAGTGGAAACAGATCAACAAGTTCATCGAAGTGTTTTCCCACGCGTTCGCCACGTCCCGGCTGGCCAGGGCCGACGCGCCGGTGCGGGTCGCCGACTTCGGCTCGGGCAAGGGCTACCTGACCTTCGCCATCCACGACTACCTGGCCAACTCCCTGCAGCTTCAGGCACAGGTCACGGGCGTGGAACTGCGTCCTGACATGGTCGAGCTGTGCAACGCCGCAGCCGCTGGTCTGGACCACCCGGGGCTGGTTTTCGAATGCGGTGACGTACGTTCGGTGGTGCCCAGCGAAATCGATGTGATGATCGCCCTGCATGCCTGCGACATCGCCACCGACTACGCCATTCATACCGGTATCCGCTGCGGCGCGGCGATCATCATGTGCTCGCCGTGCTGCCACAAGGAAATCCGCCTGCAGATCCAGAGCCCGGGCCTGCTCAAGCCCATGCTGCAATACGGCCTGCACCTGGGCCAGCAGGCCGAGATGGTCACCGACAGCCTGCGTGCCTTGCTGCTGGACGCCTGCGGCTATGAAACCAAGGTGTTCGAGTTCATTTCTCTGGAACACACCAACAAGAACAAGATGATTCTGGCGGTCAAACGTGACACGTCCAGCCCGAGCGCCGAAGCGCTGGCCAGGATCGAAGAGTTGAAGGCGTTCTACGGCATTCGCGAGCAGCGCCTGCAGACCTTGCTGCAGGAAGACGGCCTGCTGGGCTAGCTTGCTGTGAGGCGTCGGCACTACAAGTCGACGGCGTTGTGACCCACCCTTGGCGAGCGCCACCATGAGCGCTCAAGTCAAGGGTTGGAGTTTGCAGTGACGCTCGACATCAAGCTGACGCCGCGCGAGCAGGAAGTGCTCGTCTGGAGCGGCAGAGGCAAGTCCTCGTGGGAAATCTCGCGCATATTGGCCTGCTCCGAGGCTACGGTTAACTTTCACTTCGCCAACATCCGCCGCAAGTTCGCCGTGGGCTCGCGCAGCGTGGCCGTACTGCTGGCGCTGGAGAAAGGGTTGATATCGCTGTGCTGAAGGCGTTTGCCTTCAGCGACGCTTCTTCACAACGGCGGGCACCGGTACGTTCAGTTGCGCACTCCCCAAGCCATGGCTGGTTGCGTCGAAGAAATGCAGGGTTTTGCCGCAGTCGGCGAACAGTGCTGTGAAACGCTGCTTCTGGCTGATGATCCAGGCATCGCTGAGCGGAAAGATCGAAACGTGGAACGTCTGCGCAGGCGCCTGGCGCAGGGCCTGGAGAATGTGCGCGTCGTCGCTGTCCAGGTTGTGGCCGAAAATGCACAGCGTACCGTCCTGTAGGCTCAACTCGCCATGGCACCAGCTCAGGTAATCGGAATCGCGGATGCTGCACAGCTTCTGTGCGCTGGGGCCCTCGTTGATCAGCAGTGGTACATCACCTGGGGTGTTGATGGCAAAGCCGTCGAGCAGGGCTTCGCCCTCGGCGGTCCGCTGCCGGGTCGTGCCGTCGCTGTTCTTGATCAGGTGCAGACCGCCATGCAGGTACAGCATGCGCGATCCCTGGGAGGCCGTGCGGCGGATGTCGAAGCCGGCGTCCACGTCCATCAGCTCGGCAAAACCCTGCGGGTCATGCTGCACGGCCCAGGGGCAGAGCAGGTCGTAATTGCTGCTGTACACGGTGTCGAACGAACGCAGTTCGCGGTTCAGAACCGCCAGGCGTTGCTCGTCGAGCAGGCGATAGGGGATGTGCACGCTGCGCACCGCGTGGATCAACGCTTCCTTGATCGCATAGTAGCGGTTGAGCGGGGCGGTCGAGCTGATCGCCAACGCCGCGTTGACCCGCACGGTGCTGTTGAGCACGGTCAGCACCTGTTCGAAACTCTGGGTCTGCAGCGACTTGAACAAGGCCAGGTCGGTCAGGCTCAACGGTTTGTTGCGCACCTTTTGCGCGCGCTCGAACAACGCGTCGTAGGCGAAGCTGCGCCAGACCGCACGGCTGGCGCCGTTGCCCAGCAGCAGACTTTGCGCAGGCTGGCGGGTGTGCAGGGTTTGCCAGTCGTCGAGGTGGGCGTCGAAGGTGTCATGTGCCATGGTGATGGTTCGTTCTGCTCGTGTCTTGGACAAGGGCGCGACTCTAGCACGCCATCTCCTGTCATCCGACGCCGTCTATGCTAGGTCGGTTCATCGGTATCTTGCGGTGCCGTTTTCGATCACCTCTGAAAGGACTACGCATGTTGACATCCCTGTGCAAGACGCTGTGCCTGACCGTCGCCCTCGGCGCCGCTGCCTCGGCCCACGGGCAAACGCCCGAACAGTTGGCCCATGCCGCCAACATTCCCTATCCCGCCGTCATCGCCCATCGCGGTGCCTCGTACGATGCCCCGGAATCCACCCTGCCGGCCTACCTGCTGGCGCGTGATCTGGGCGCCGACTACCTCGAGCTCGACGTGCAACGCACCCGCGATGGGCAGTTGATCGCGCTGCACGACGACACCCTGCTGCGCACCACCGACATCGCCAGCAAATTCCCCGAGCGCAAGGACAAGCCGGTCAGCGACTTCACCCTGGCGGAGCTGAAAACCCTCGACGCCGGCAGTTGGTTCAATGCTGCGCACCCGCAGCGTGCCCGTGACAGCTACAAGGGGCTGAAGATTCTCACGCTGGACGAAGTGCTCGACGTCGCCCAGGACGGTACCCACAAACCTGGGGTGTACATCGAAACCAAGGTACCGCAGCAGTTTCCCGGTATCGAACGCGATCTCAAGGCCAAGCTTGCCCAACGGGGCTGGCTGGATGGTCAGCATCGCGTGGTGTTGCAGACGTTCGAGAAAAACAGTCTGGAATTGCTGGCCAAGGAAATGCCGCAGGTGCCCAAGGTATTGTTGCTGTGGGTCGGCGAGGGCAGCATCGAGCCCAAATCCAAGGGGTCATTCGCGGCGTCCGGCATGACCGACAAGGCGGCGTACTATGCCCAGCAACAGCCCCGTGATCGCGCCGAGTTCGAGCGCTGGCTCGACATCGCCAAGGCCAACGGTGCAGTGGGCACAGGCCCTTCGGCTGCATTGACCGAGGGGGGAGACCAGAGCTACATGGACCTGGTCCAGCCCTGGATGAACCAGCTGACCCACGACAAGGGCTTGCTGGTGCATGTCTACACGGTCGACGAGGCGGTTGATTTCAAGAAGGTCAGCGAGGCGGGAGTGGACGGTATCTTTACCAATCGTGCCAGCGAGTTGCTCAAGTTCTACAAACGTCCTGCCCCGGAATCTGTCGATCAGATTCTCGAACGACACGATTATTGAGGGCCGGACATGAAAACGGCGCGAATCCCGTTGCTCGGCCCCTGTGCGTTACAGGAGCATGAGCGGGATTCGCGCCGCCGGGTGGGCTGGTGCGGGCGGTTATTTACCGGCGCCGGCGCCGTTGCCGCCACTGTTGCCTGAGCTGCCATCACCCTTGCTGGCGCCCATTGGAGTAGGGCCGCCGTCCGTGGTCCCGGCATCTGCGCCTTGGCTCATCGATCCGGATTTGCCATCGATGCCGGTGGCGTTGCCGCTGTCGGGCGATTTGTCGGTGCCAGGGATAACCTGACGACCCGACGGGGCTTCAGGTGTGGCGGTAGAGTTGGTGTCGTTCGACGCCGCAATCGCCGCGAACGACGAAGCCGATAGAAGACCGGCCAGAGCCAGCGAGGCGAGCTTTTTGCTAATCAACATGGTGCATCTCCGCAGTGAGAGGGGGGTACAAGCATTGGGCCATCGCATGGATCCCAACGTGCCCTCGAGGCGACGAGCGGCAGGTACGCCACAATGCTTCCGCTCAGCGATACAGACGATGAAACCCCGGTGGATGGCTTCTGGCGGTATCGATGGAAATGGGCTGACCCCGCTTGAGCCAGGCGTCCACGGTCTGGCCGAAAGTGTGATCGCTGCAGTCGCGCAGCAACATCAACGGAATGTGCAGATGCCGCGCCACGGCTCGTGCGCTCTCACGTTCCTGCTGTTGGAATAGCTCGACTTCGGTGGCGGAGGCGTGGCAGGCCGGTAACCGCTGGAGCACGGTCCCCGGCTCGCTTTCCAGCAGCAAGATCGCTCCCAGGGAAAGCCGCTCGAATGCCGTCACGTCAATGCCCAACGTGCGTGCTCGCTTGCCCATCAAGGCAACGTTGCCTTCCAGCAGCATCGATTTGCCGCTGGCGGCGATGCTGGTAGCGGCCAGTTCCAGTGCCTGGCGATTACGGTCGCGGTTGGTCGCATAGCGGTCATCGCTCCATTTCACGGACGCCAGCACCTGCCGGACCAAGCCTTTCGCGCTGCCGTGCAGCACCCCGCGACGGTGCGCATAGTGCTCGCAATGCCAGGTTTTACCGACCCCATGAATACCGGCTACCAGAATGATCATGATGGATATCCATATCAAGTAAGAGGTTATTACTACAAGGGGTCGGTTGCTGAAGCGTCAACAAGGGAATCAGAAATTTCTGATTGAGTTGGAGGATTTCTCAATTTGCCCTGGCATAACTTGCTGTTTCGTTGGCAAAAGCAGGCGTCAGGCAGGCTCAGAAGTCAGGACGCCGAGGAAGGTAATCTGTACTGGCGACTCTGGGCTATCTGCGTATTGTTTAAGTTTGTTGATTAATGTTCGACCTGTGGTGCAGGTACGCCGCTGCATTCACGGCAGATGACGTACCCTCTCCTGGGTCAGACGCCTGCCAGGCTCAACGAACGCACGTCCCGCCGTGCCAGCAGCCAGTAGAACCCGCCACCCAGGAAGCAGCCGGTGAACCAGGCGAAGTTGGCGATCGGTTTGAACCAGGGCACGAAGGTCACGACGATACCAATCAGCGTGGCCGCCAGCAGCGCCTTGATCGCCACCGGATTGAAGCCGTTGCTGTACCAGTAGCGCCCGGTGGGCGAGTCGTCGAACAGCGCTGCCACGTCGATCCGCTGTTGCTTGATGCAGTAGTAGTCCACCAACAGGATTCCGAACAGCGGGCCGATGAAGGTCGCCAGCACGTCGAGGGTGTAGTGGATCACTTCGGGGTTGTTGAACAGGTTCCATGGGGTGATGAAGATCGAGGCCACGGCGGCAATCATCCCGCCGGCGCGCCAGCTGATCTTGCTTGGCGCGCAGTTGGCGAAGTCGAAGGCGGGCGAGACGAAGTTGGCGACGATGTTGATGCCGATCGTTGCCGTGACGAAGGCAAAGGCGCCCAGCAACACTGCAACGTCATTGTCGATACGCGCCACTGTGGCGATCGGGTCGTGAAGCATCTCGCCGAACACCGGCAAGGTTCCTGATACGATCACCACGGTGACCAGCGAGAACGCCAGGAAATTCACCGGCAGACCCCAGAAGTTGCCGCGCCGCACGTCAGCCATGGTCCGGCAATAGCGGCTGAAGTCGCCAAAATTCAACGTGGGGCCCGAAAAGTACGAGACCACCAGAGCCGTCGCCATCACCACCTGGCCGAAGGCTTCCCAGCCGCTCAGGGATTTTTCCGCGAGGGTGAAGCTGATGTTGCTCCACCCTGCCTTCCAGACGATCCAGCCGGCAAGAATGAACATCGCCGCGTAGACCACCGGCCCGGCCCAGTCGATGAAACGTCGGATCGATTCCATGCCGGTCCAGAACACCGCCGCCTGCACGGCCCACAGGAACAGGAAGCCCATCCAGCCCAGGTACGACAGGCCGGCGAACTGCACCTGTGCGTAGCTTTCCATGCCCGGAAAGAAACGCAGCACCACAATGATCAGTGCGCTGGACGCCAGGTACGTCTGCACGCCGTACCAGGCGACCGCGATCAGGCCGCGAATCACCGCCGGAATGTTCGCGCCGAACACGCCGAACGCCAGGCGGCAAATCACCGGGTAGGGCACCGCCGCCTGTTGGCTGGGTTTGGCGACCAGGTTGGCGATCACCTGAATGATACCGATGCCCACCAGCAGTGCGATCAGCACCTGCCAACTGGCCAGGCCCAGGGCGAACAGGCTGGCAGCGAACACATAGCCGCCAACGCTGTGCACGTCGCTCATCCAGAAGGCAAAGATGTTGTACCAGTTCCACTTCTGTACTACCGGGCCCAGGTCTTCGTTGTACAAGCGAGGGCTGTAGCCCTTGGGTAGGTCGGGATTGTTCACGCACACGCTCCAGGGTCGTGGCCGCTCCGAGCATTGCATACGGGGGTCGGCGTTGTTGTATACGATCCATGGAGCAGGATGCGTGCCAGCGTGTATCGAAGCGTAAAACCAACGGGTTTACAGTGATGGCGCAGCCAGCGTCGTGCTTGCTTTGTAAATATCTTGTGCTGTTTTCGCGCATTTTCTGGCTGTGGAGGCCCGTATTGGTGCGGTTTGATGAATGCCGATCTTGGCCCGGGGCAAAGATGGCGAAGACAATTCAGTTTGTATACGATTGCCTCACGCGTATCCAGGAAACGATTTCGTGAATTCTCCCCTTTTTCTTGCCAACAGTTCCGATGGCTCTACGGCCGTCAGTCGTGATGAACACATTTATCAGGAGATCCTCGACGCCATCGTCGAGCACCGCCTGCAACCGGGCGTGCGCCTTCCCGAAGATGCCCTGGCCGAAGTGTTCAACGTCAGCCGCACGGGCATTCGCAAGGCCTTGCAGCGTCTGGCTTTGGAGCGTCTGGTCACCCTGCGGGCCAACCGTGGTGCGGAAGTGGCCCATCCCAGCGCCAAGGAGGCTCAGGATGTATTCGCCGCCCGGCAACTGATCGAGCCTGCGTTGATGCCGACCGTGGTCGCCCACGCCACGGCCGAACATTTCAAGCGGCTGCGAGAGCTCGCCGAGCAGGAGCATCAGGCGCAAGATCAGGGGCGGCATAGCCATGCCATTCAGCTCTCGGCGCGGTTTCACGTGCAGCTGTCGGTGGCCGCCGACAATCAGGTGCTCAGCGAGCAGATCGCCCAGTTGACCACGCGTTCGTCGCTGATCATCGCGGTGTACGGTTCGCGCCATAGCGTCGGTTGCGATTGTGGAGAGCACGTCGAGCTGATCGAGCTGCTCGAACGGGGAGAGGGCGCACTCGCGTCGAACTGGATGGCCCGACATCTGGCGAGCATTCGCGCCAGCCTCCAACTGGACGCCAAACCCGTGGCCGAGCCCGACTTCAAATCCATCTTCAAACGCTGATCCAGCTGCCGAGCCTTTCATGAAAATCCAGGTCATCAACCCCAACACCAGCTCGTCCATGACCGCCAGTATCGGCCGCGCCGCCAGTGCCGTCGCCGGTCGCGATACGCAGATCATCGCCTGCTGCCCGCAGGACGGCCCGGAATCGATCGAAGGCCATTTCGACGAAGCCATCGCGGCGGTCGGCGTGCTGGAAGAAGTGCGCAAGGGCGTGGCCGCCGGTTATGACGCGCATATCATCGCCTGCTTCGGCGACCCCGGCCTGCTGGCCGCCCGCGAACTGGCCCGCGGACCGGTGATCGGCATCGCCGAAGCCGCCTTTCATGTCGCCAGCCTGCTGTGCACTCGCTTCGCCGTGGTCACCACGCTCACCCGTACGCGCATCATCGCCGAGCACCTGCTGCGCAACTACGGCATGACCGAGCACTGCACCTCGGTGCGCTGCGTCGACATCCCCGTGCTGGAACTTGAAACCCTGGGCGACGAGGTATTGGTCGAGCGCATCGCCGAGCAGGCCCTGCAGGCCCGCGACCAGGAAGGCGCTGGTGCCATCGTGCTGGGTTGTGGCGGCATGGCCGACCTGCCTGCGCGGGTCAGCGAACGCGTCGGCCTGCCCGTGATCGATGGCGTGGCGGCGGCAGTCAAATTGGCGCAGGTGCTGGTGGAATTGGGGCTGGGGACGAGCAAGCACGGCGATTTGGCGTATCCGCTCGCTAAGCGGTTCAGTGGGCGGTTTGGGCATTTTGGGCAGTAGGTGCAGCGCGAAGCTGGAGGGGAGGCTGGGCGGCCCCTCGACCTCAACACTACGAATTGGAACTGCCTCTTTCAGCCGGTTCATTCCTTGAATCGGGGGCACGCAGCCCCCGACGATCAAGCCATCACAGCCAGCCTTTGATCCGAGCGCACACCGCCTGCGTGGAAATCCCGTAACGGTCGTGCAATGTCGGCAATGCACCGGCGTCGAGAAAGGCGTCGGGCAGGGCAATCTGCCGGAATGCGGGCGTCACGCCATTGCGCAGCAGGACAGTCGCCACCGCTTCGCCCAGACCACCGATGATGGAGTGGTTCTCCGCCGAGACTACCAGCCTGCCTGACTTACGCGCTTCCGCCAGAATGGTCTGTTCGTCCAGCGGCTTGATGGTCGGTACGTGCAGTACGGCAACATCGATGCCATCGGCCTGAAGTGCCTGGGCAGCCTCCAAGGCTCGCATGGTCATCAAGCCGGTCGAGATGATCAGCACGTCATTGCCCGTGCGCAGGGTCTTGGCTTTGCCAATCTCGAAGGTGTAGCCATATTCGTCCAGTACCAGCGGAACGTTGCCGCGCAGCAGACGCATGTACACCGGCCCGTTGTGAGCGGCGATGGCAGGAACGGCCTGCTCGATTTCGAGCGCATCGCAGGGGTCGACAATCATCAGATTCGGCATCGCGCGGAAGATGGCCAAATCATCGGTGGCTTGATGGCTCGGGCCATAGCCGGTCGTAAGCCCCGGCAACCCACAGACGATCTTGACGTTGAGATTCTCCTCGGCGATGGCCATGCAGATGAAATCATAGGCACGGCGCGAGGCGAACACCGCATAGGTCGTGGCGAAGGGAACAAAGCCTTCGCGCGCCATGCCTGCAGCGGCACTCATCAACAGCTGTTCAGCCATGCCCATCTGGTAGAACCGATCGGGGTGTGCCTGGGCGAAGATATGCAGGTCGGTGTACTTGGCCAGATCGGCGGACAGGCCAACGATATCCGGCCGCTCTGCAGCCAGGGCCGCCAGTGCATGGCCAAAAGGTGCCGACCGGGTTGCCTGACCTTCAGAAGCGATCGAGGCGATCATTGCCGAGGTCGTGAGTTTCTTTTTGGCGGCCGCGGGCGCCTGGGCAGTGTCGTTCTTGAAGTCGTTCATACAGTGTCCCCTTCTTCGAGGTGGTTCAAGGCCAGGTTCCATTCATGCTCATCCACGCGAATGAAGTGGGCCTTCTCCCGGGTTTCCAGGAACGGCACGCCTCTACCCATTCTGGTATCGCAGATGATCACCCGCGGTTGCGTGCCGCCATGACTGCGCGCGGCATCGAAGGCCTTGACCAGCGCGTCCAGATCATTGCCATCCACACGCTGGGTGAACCAGCCAAACGCCTGCCAACGGTCAACGATGGGTTCGAAGGCCAGCACTTCGCTGGAGCGGCCATCGGCCTGTTGGTTGTTGACGTCCACGATGGCGATCAGATTATCGAGCTTCCAGTGAGAGGCCGACATCACCGCTTCCCAGGTCGACCCTTCGTTCAGTTCGCCGTCGGACAGCAGGTTGTAGACGAACGACTCGGAACCCTTGCGCTTGAGCCCCAGGCACGCGCCCACGGCGATACCCAGACCTTGGCCCAGCGAGCCGCCGGTGATTTCCATTCCCGGGGTGTAGGTCGCCATGCCCGACATCGGCAGGCGGCTGTCATCGGAGCCGTAGGTGTCGAGCTCGTCCAGCGGGATGATTTCGGCTTCGATCAGGGCCGCGTACAGCGCGATGGCGTAGTGGCCAATGGAGAGGTAGAAGCGGTCACGCTGTTCCCATTCGGGGTCATGGGGCTTGTAATTCAGCGCGTGAAAGTAGGCCACAGCGAGCAAGTCAGCCGCCCCCAGCGCCTGACCAACGTAGCCTTGGCCTTGAACCTGGCCCATACGCAGCGCATGACGACGGATGTTGAGGGCGCGTTGTGCCAGTGATGTTTCAGAAACCTTGGATGAAATAGCAGTCATTGCACGTACTCCGTTGACTCAACGATTGACCGAAGCGGCGGGGATTCGCAGTACCAGGCACGCACCGATGCACAGCACGCCGGTGATGAGGTACATCCCTATCGCGCTCGACCCTGTGGTCGTGGTGATCCAGCCAATCAGGTAGGGCGAGCAGAAGCCGGCGAGGTTGGCGAAGCTGTTGATGCCGGCAATTCCCGCAGCGGCTGAGACCCCGCCCAGCAGCGTGGTCGGCAGCATCCAGAACAGCGAAGAGGCAGACAGAACCCCGGCCGCCGCCAGGCAGAGACTCAGTACCGAGATGACCAGGTTCGCGCCGAAGAGGGCCGCCAACGTAAGGCCCAAGGCACCCGCGATCATGGGCGCAATCAGGTGCCAGCGACGTTCGCGGTGCTTGTCGCCACTTCGGCCCATCAGCAACATGGCCACGATGGCGCACATGTAGGGCAGGCTGGTGACCAGGCCAATGTGCAGCGGGTCGGAAACCCCGGCGTTGCGAATCAAGGTCGGTAGCCAGAAGGTGATCGCGTATTGACCCATCACCACACAGAAGTAGATGCAGGCCAGCATCCACAGGCGACGATCGCGCAGGAAATCGCGGACCGAACCGTGAGTGACCTTACGGCTGTTGTCTTCCGCCAGTTCCTTGTTCACCAGCTCCTTTTCGTCATCGGTCAGCCAGGTGGCCTGGTGCACGCCATCCTTGAGATACGCCAGGACCATCAGGCCGACGATCACCGTCGGAATGGCCTCGATGACGAACATCCACTGCCATCCGGCCCAACCGTGAAAGCCGGCGAATTTGGCCATGATCAGGCCGGAAAGAGGGCCGCCGATCATGCCCGAAAGTGGAATCGCGATGAACCAGAGCACCGTCATCCTGGCCCGGCGATACGAGGGGAACCAGTACGTGAGATAGAGCAGCAAACCCGGCGCCAGGCCGGCTTCGGCGATGCCCAGCAGGAAGCGCAGCACATAGAATTGCCACGCCGTTTCCACGAAGGCGAACAGGGCGGAGATGATGCCCCACGAGATCATGATGCGGGCGATCCATCGGCGCGCGCCCACTTTGTGCAGAATCAGATTGCTGGGCACTTCGCAGAGGAAATAGCCGAGAAAGAACATCCCGGCACCGAGGCCGTACACGGTTTCACTCAGCGACAAGTCGCTCATCATCTGCAGTTTGGCGAAGCCCACGTTGACGCGATCCAGATACGCGCACAGGTAGCACAGCATCAGGAACGGCATCAGTCGCCAGGCGGTTTTGCGATAAGCATTCGAGCGCACGGTCGAAACCGCTTCGAGCGTCATGGAAGTTATCATGATTGTCCGATCTCTTGTTTTTATAGACGGCCAGGCGCTGTGGCCTGGCGTGCCATCGATCTAGAACACCACGGGTCACTGTCGACCCGGTTACCTTTCTTCAGTGGATCAGCATGCCGCCATTGACATCCAGCGTGATGCCGGTGAGGTATGAAGACAGATCGCTGGCCAGAAACAGCGCAGCGTTGGCGACATCCTGAGCCGCGCCCAGACGACCCAGCGGAATGCCGTCGATGATCGCGTGGCGACGCTCGTCCTGCATCAGGCCTCCAGTGATATCGGTATGGATCAGGCCGGGAGCGATGGAGTTGACACGGATATTGTCCGGGCCCAATTCCCTGGCCATCGCCTTGCCAAGGCCCAGTACGCCCGCCTTGGCGGCGCTGTAGTGTGGCCCGCCGAAGATGCCACCGCCACGTTGAGCCGATACCGACGACATGCAGACGATGCTGCCGCAAGCCTGGCTTTTCATGACCGGAATGACGGCCTGCGACATGAGCAAGGTGCCGCGCAGGCTCACATCCAGCACTTTGTCGTAGTCGGAAGGGCGGATATCGAGGGTCTTGATCGGCTGGGTGATGCCGGCGTTGTTGACCAGAATGTCTATTCGACCGAACTGCGCGATGACCTTGTCCACGGCCTGTTTGACCTGGTGTTCGTCCGCGACGTTGGCGGCCAGACCCAGATGGCCTTCACCCAACGCCGAAGCGGCATCGCGCGCGGCAGACTCATCCAGATCCACGATGACGACATGGGCACCCTGCTGGGCGAACGTGATGGCGGTGGCCCGACCAATTCCGCGTTCGGATGCAGCACCGGTGATGATTGCGACTTTGCCTTGAAGAAGCATGGGGAAATTCCTGTCATTGTTTTTATGATTCGATTCGGGAATCGATGACTCAGGGTGTTCCGCCCACGCACTGGCAGCAATATGGCAAACCTCACTGCTGGCTGAGAAAAATTCACCTCTCGTCAGCAGACCCACGGAATGCTTGAATGAGACTCGCCCATAACATCTCAACAACAAGAGCCGAGTACTTATGCGCCTTCACGACAGTGCGCCCCGGGACCTGCCACCGCTGAGGGCCATTCAAGCCTTCGAGCAGACGGCCCGCTTTGGCAATCTCGCCAGGGCAGCCGAAGTATTGAACCTGACACCCTCAGCCGTGAGCCATCAGTTGGCGAATCTGGAAGCGATGATCGGCCGCCAGCTGTTCGTGCGCGCCGCCCGTGGCGTCACCCTCACCCCGGTGGGCGAGCAGTACCTGAAGGATATTTCCGGCTTGTTGCACAGCCTCGAAGTGGCAACCGAAAGAGCCGCCAGTGACGTGAGTCTCGACTGCCTGCGACTGCACTCGTCGCCAAGCTTCGGCCTGCTTTGGCTGATGCCGCGCCTGGAAGCATTCCGCGTGAGTCATCCCGATATCCAGATCAACCTGTCGTGTTCCTACGAGTCACTGCACTTCAGCCGGGACAAGATCGACGTCGACATACGCCACGGCCTGCCCAACTGGCCCAGCTACGAAGTGCGAACGGTGCGCAACGAAGCCTTTGCAGTGCTGGCCTCTCCACAGTTATTGGCAAAACGCCCAGTCGCCAGCGCGAGTGATTTGTTGAACAAGGAGTTGATCCTCTCGGAGGCAACGCTGCTCAAATGGCCCGAATGGTTCGCCCAGCACGGTCTGGCCCGCCCCGAACATCCCTATGCGCTGAGCTTCGATCGTTCCTACATGACACTGGAAGCTGCCAGCCACGGCCTTGGGTTCGCACTGGAAAGCACGCTGCTGGCACAGAAATACCTGGCGTCGGGCGCACTCGTGGAAGTGGCCCCTGAAGCGCTCAGTGCCGCGGTTGCCGCTCACCACTTGGTGTTTCCCAAAGCCCACTCGTCCTTTCCCAGGGTCAGACGGTTTCTGACGTGGATGGAGGGGGAGATGGGGCATCGGTTTGTGTTTTGATGCTTTGTTTGTGAGTGGCGGATTGAGGGTGAGGGAGCGCGTAGGAGACTTAGTAGTGCTGTCGGTTCCTGCGGGTCGAGCAGATTAGGGGTGTAGGCGCCAGTAGGCGTGGCAGGGGAGTTGGAGTGCTTGGAGGATCATGAAAAACTGGAGCGGGTAGAGGGAATCGAACCCTCAACTAAAGCTTGGGAAGCTTTCGTTTTGCCACTAAACTATACCCGCATGACGCCTTGTTTCCGTGCCGCCGGCCGTTCATTGCGAACCCGATTGCCAGCTTGGCCACCTCGGTGCGATGCGTCTTTCGACACCTGCTCCGGGCGGCTGACTTTGTACCAGAAGCGCCCTGCAATTTGAAGCGCTAATTTTCGTTTCTCTGCTCGATCCCCCTTAAACCAGACCGATTTCCTCCGCGCTCAGGCTGCGGTATTGGCCGGGTTGCAGGCTTTCGTCCAGCACCAGTTCGCCCATGCGTTCGCGGTGCAGTTTGACCACCTTGTTCTGGAAGTGCCCGAACATCCGCTTCACCTGATGGTAGCGCCCTTCGACGATGCTCAGGCGCGCCATGCGCGGGCCGAGGATGTCGAGGTGGGCGGGGAGGGTGGTGAGGTCTTCGAAGGCGAAGTAAATACCTTGCGCGAAGGTTTCGACGTAATGGGGTTCGATGACCTGCTCGGTTTCAACCCGGTAGACCTTGGGCAGCTTGGTGGTCGGTTGAGTGAGGCGGCGTGACCATTGCCCGTCGTTGGTCAGGATCATCAGCCCGGTGGTGTTGAAATCCAGTCGACCGGCAATGTGCAGTTGATCCTTGTCCGGCACTTCGATCAGGTCGAGGACGGTGCGGTGCTGCGGGTCCTGGGTGGCGCTGACGCAGCCGGGTGGTTTGTGCAGCATCAGGTAGCGGGCGGGATGGCCGGCTTGCAGCAGCTCCTGGTCGAATCGGACTTCGCTGAATTCGGTGACGGCGTGCATCGGGTCGCGTACCACGCGGCCGTCGACCTGGACGCGCCCTGCGATCAGGGCCAGGCGCACCTGTTTTCGGTTGAAACGTTCGAGATTGGAAAGAAATCGGTCCAGGCGCATGGCGGCGTTACGCCCTCGATGCCGACAGTTGCTCACTCACTTGAGCGCAGCGGGGGCACAGGCAGGCGGCGTTGCGCAGGCGCTCGGGCAAGGCCTGCAGTACCGCGGGGTCGATGCTCACCGAGTAGCACCAGCAGGACTGGGCGGCGGTCTTTGCATCGGCCAGGGTGCAGTCGTTGCGGCTTCCGCAGGCTGGGCAGAGCTGGCTGGCGAGTGAAGCGGGGTTGGTCATGGGAGATCCATGCAGCGATGAGTGCCCGCATTCTACGGCAGCATGGGACACGGCGGCGAATGACGCCGGCGGGCACCCTTGGATGAGGCTTTGTATCAATTTATTGCCGCGTGAAATGCAGCATCTTTCCGGGTGTCTTAGTTATGCCCAGAACCGTTGTTCCGGGTACCGACCAGTCGTGCTGGTTCGATCCCTCTCGCGGTCCAGGAGGCCGCTTATGTCCCTTAGAGCTCTTTTGATCGTGGTATTGGCCTTGTCGACAAGTGCCTGTGTGCCCTATGGAGGGGGAGGTTACTACCGCACCGAAGTCTACTCCGTGGACAGCGCGCCGCGTGCTGGCTACTACCCGTACAGCCAGCCCTACAGCAGCGGTTATTACGTGACGCCGGCGCCACGGTACTACGAAGGACCGCGTTACTACTCCGCGCCTCGTTACTACGCGGTACCGCCCCCGCGCTACTTCGGTCCACCGCCACCGAACTACCGGCCTGGATTCGGGCCAGGCCGCGGTCCCGATGCCAGGTGGCGTGACGGTCCGCCGCGCCATTACGGTCAGGATTGGAACCGCGGTCGAGGTCCGGACCGGGGTCCTGGTCGGGGCCCCGGCCGCGGCGGTCGGCACTAGCCTGCAACGGCGCCCTCAGGGGCGCCGTTTTTCGTTGTTACGGGCAGATCGACTTCAGTAGTCGCACAGGTCCGCCAATGGATGACGGCCCTCCCAGGCCTTGCCGAAATGCGCCTCGACCACCGCCTGCGGTACATGGTCGACGTCAGGCCAGTGCCAGTGCGGCTGGTTGTCCTTGTCGATCAGACGAGCGCGCACGCCTTCGCTGAATTCGGGATGGCGGCAGCAGTTCAGGCTCAGGCTGTATTCCATCTGGAACACCTGGGCCAGCGACAGGTGCCGAGCGCGGGCCAACTGGGCCCAGATCAGATGGGCCGTCAGTGGGCAGCCTTTTGCCAGGTTGCCGGCGGCCTTGGCCAGCAACGGGTCGTCGTGCTGCTGCCATTGCACCAGCGCGTGCCAGGCCGCTGGCGCGTCGCTGACATCCAATTGCGCGTCAATGGCCGCGCGGCGCGGTAGCCATTGCGCGGCGGGCACGGTGTCGCGCGCATCGTGTTCGAGGGCCTTGAGCAGGCTGTTCAACTGCATGGCGGTCTGCTCCTGCCAGTTGAGCTGCAGCAGGCCGTCGAGCAAGTCTTCGTATTGGTCATCGCGCAGGCAGCGGTCGGCCAGGTCCAGGTCCAGAGCGTCGCGCGCGTTGATCTGCGCGCCGGTCAGGCCCAGGAACAGGCCGAGCTTGCCTGGCATGCGTGACAGGAACGTGCTGGCACCGACGTCCGGGTACAGGCCGATGGTGATCTCCGGCATGGCCAGGCGGCTGCTGGGCGTGACGATGCGGATGCTCGAGGCCTGCAGCAGGCCCATGCCGCCGCCCAGTACATAGCCGTGGCCCCAGCAGATCACCGGTTTGGGGTAGGTGTGCAGGCGGTAGTCGAAGCGGTATTCGGCAGCGAAGAAGCGCGCGGCCAGGTCAGGCACTTCGCCGGGGTGCGCTCGGCAGGCCTGTACCAGGCTGCGCACATCGCCACCGGCGCAGAAGGCTTTTTCGCCCTCACCGCGCAGCACGACGCACACCACGCGATCGTCCTGCGCCCAGGCATCGAATTTTCCCGCGAGCGCTTCGAGCATCGGCAAGGTCAGAGCATTGAGCGTCTTCTCCGCATTCAGGGAGACGACGCCGATACGTGCGCCATTGCCGGCGCTGAGTTCTTCGAAATTCAAATCCATCCTGACCTCGCATCGAAAGGGCGGTGGCGGGGGGACGAAGACCGCAAATGGCCAACGTAGGGTTGCAGTGCGCGATTGTGTCTGGATTTGACTTTCCGGGTTCGCTTTCCTACCGTCCGCCCACTGATTTCTGCTGCCTACTGATTTCTGGTGATAAATGAGTACAGACGACCGCATCAAACTCGAGCCTAGCTGGAAAGCTGCACTGCGTGAGGAATTCGACAAGCCCTATATGGCGCAGTTGCGCGAATTTCTGCGCGAGGAGCATGCGCAGGGCAAGGAGATCTATCCGCCCGGGCCGATGATTTTCAACGCGCTGAACACCACGCCGCTGGATCAGGTGAAAGTCGTCATCCTCGGTCAGGATCCCTATCACGGTCCGGGCCAGGCCCATGGCCTGTGCTTTTCGGTGCAGCCGGGCATTCCCACGCCGCCGTCGCTGGTGAACATCTACAAAGAGCTCAAGCGCGACCTTAACATCGACATTCCCAAGCACGGCTATCTGCAAAGCTGGGCGGAGCAGGGTGTGTTGCTGCTCAACACCACCATGACGGTGGAGCGGGCGAATGCCGCCTCCCACGCCAAGAAAGGCTGGCAGCCGTTCACCGACCGCATCATTGAAGTGGTCAGCGAGCATCAGTCCAGCGTGGTTTTCATGCTCTGGGGCGCCCATGCGCAGAGCAAGCAGAAGCTGATCGACAACAGCAAGCACCTGGTGCTGACGTCCGTGCACCCTTCGCCGTTGTCGGCGCACAAGGGCTTCATCGGCAACGGCCATTTCAGCCGCGCCAACAAGTTCCTGGAACAGAACGGCCTGACCCCCATCGACTGGCGCCTGCCCTAGGACACCGGTCGACGTTTCTGCCACTGGCGAAACAGCGGCTCGGCCAGAAACAGCACGAACAGCAGACGCATCACCTGCATCGCCGTCACCAGCGGGACCGACAGTTGCAGCACCTCGGCGGTCAGGCTCATCTCGGCGATGCCGCCGGGCATCATGCCCAACGTCAGCGAGCGCAGGTCCAGATGGGTCAGGGCGCTCAGGGCCAGCGCGCAGCCCGCAGCAATGGCCATGGTCAGGGCGGTGCTGACCAGCGTGCGAGCCAGGAACGATGGTGCTCGACGGAAGAACGCTCGGTTGAAGTGGCAGCCCAGGCCGCTGCCGATCAGCCACTGGCCGATCTGGCTGCCGCCGTCGGGCAGGCCGATGTGCAAGTCGAAACTCACGCTCATGGCGGCACTCACCAGCAGGGGGCCGAACAGCCAGGGGTTGGGCTGGTCCAGGCGTTGCCAGATCCAGGCGGCCAGGCCCGCGAGCGGGAAAATCAGCGCCAGCCAGGCCCAGTCGACGGCGCCCTCGTGGCTGATCGGCGTGCCTTCGCCGAGCAGGAACTTGAACAGCGCCGGCACGCACAGCACCACCGCCAGCACCCGCAGGCTTTGCCCGGCCGCGACGCGGCTGAGGTCGGCGCCATTGCGCGCGCCCAGGTTGACCATCTCGCCGGACCCGCCCGGCATGCTCGAAAAGAAAGCCGTAGGCCGGTCTTCACCGGTGCGCAGCATCAGCCACACGCCTACGGCACTGGACACACTGGTGATCAGCGCACCAAAAAAAATCGGGCCGAAATGGCCCGCGACCTGTTCCATCACCAACGGGGTGAAGTGCAGGCCAATCCCTATGCCGACGATCCATTGGCCGAGCTTGCGGCCGTTGGGTATTTCCGCCAGTTGCCAGGGTGTCAGGCAGCGCACCAGGATGATCGCCAGCAACGAGCCGATCATCCACGGCAATGGCCAACCGATCAGGCTGGCGAGGTAACCGCCAGCCAGACCGACGAAGGGTGTACCCCACCAGCTGTGCAGGAACCGATCAAGCATCGGCAGCGGCACGACGCAGGGCGGCACGTTTGCGCCAGATGCGAACCACGGGCAACAGCAGCATCAGAACGGTCAGGACCCAGACACCGGCGGTGATCGGGCTGCCCCAGAGAATCTGCAGCTCACCGTTGGAGATCGACAGCGCACGGCGCAGGTTCTGCTCCATCAGGCCGCCCAGGATGAACCCGAGCAGGACTGGCGACAGCGGGAAGTCCAGCTTGCGAAGGATGTAGCCGAAGATGCCGATGCCGATCATCAGGAACAGGTCGAAGGTCGTCGCGTGCACGGCGTAGACGCCGATCCCGGTGATGATGGCGATCACCGGCACCAGTGCCCAGTTTGGCACGGCGAGGATCTTGGTGAAGATGCGGATCATCGGGATGTTCAGGATCACCAGCATGATGTTGGCGATGAACAGCGAAGCGATCAGGCCCCAGACGATGTCCGGCTGCTGTTGGAACAACAGTGGGCCGGGCGTGATGTTGTACAGCGACAGGGCGCCGATCATCACCGCGGTGGTGCCCGAACCCGGTACGCCCAGGGTCAGCATCGGCACCAGCGCGCCACAGGCGGTGGCGCCGATGGCGGTTTCCGGGGCGGCCAGGCCGCGCTTGTCACCCTGGCCGAACTTGCCGTTGGCACCGGCCAGGCGTTTCTCGGTGGTATAGGCCACGGCGCTGGCCAGGGTCGCACCGGCACCGGGCAGTACGCCCATGATGAAGCCCAGCACGCCGCAGCGGATGTTCACCCAGAACACCGAAGCGGCCTCCTTGAGGTTGAACATCATGCGCCCGGTGGCGGTGACGGCCACGCTGCCATGGTGAGTCTTTTCCAGCAGCAGGAGGATCTCGCTGATCGAGAACAGGCCCAGCACCAGCACGACGAACTGAATACCGTCGGCCAGGTGGATGTTGTCGCCGGTGAAGCGGTACACACCGCTGTTGGCGTCGATACCGACACTGGACAGGAACAGGCCGATCAACGCCGCGATGAACGTCTTCAGCGGCCGGTCACCGGCCATGCCGCCCAGGCAGACGATGGCGAACACCATCAGCACGAAATACTCCGCCGGGCCGAAGGCGATTGCCCATTTGGCCAGGATCGGAGCAAACATGACCATGCCGCAGGTGGCGATGAACGCACCGATGAACGAGCTCCAGGCGGACAGCGAGAGCGCCACGCCGGCCAGGCCCTGACGGGCCATCGGGTAGCCGTCCAGGGTGGTCATCACGGTCGAGGCTTCGCCGGGAATGTTGAGCAGGATCGAACTGATGCGGCCGCCGTATTCGCAGCCCAGGTACACCGCCGCCAGCAGGATCAGCGCCGATTCCGGCGGCAGGCCCAGGGCGAAGGCGATCGGGATCAGCAGGGCCACGCCGTTGATCGGCCCCAGGCCCGGCAGCAGGCCGACCACGGTGCCGATCAGGGTGCCCGACAGGGCGGTGACGAGGTTGTAAGGGGTCAGTGCAACGCCGAAGCCCTGACCCAGGTAGCCAAGAGTATCCATGTCAGTTCTCCAGAACGCTGAGCAGACCCAGGGGCAGCGGCACGTCCATGACTTTGTCGAAAAGCACGTACAGGCCGATGCTCATCAAGGTGATGATGATCACGCTGGGCACCCCACGGCCGCCATACAGCAGGGCCATCGGGATGCCGATCAATACGCTGCTGAGAATGAAGCCCAGCGGCTCGAACAGCCCGGCGAACACCAGCAGCAGGCCGATGCACATGGCGATCTTCTTCAAGGTCGGGCGATCCAGCGGCGGCTCTTCCTCGCTGTGCACGATCGGGGTAGGACGAAACACCAGGTAGAGCAGCGCCAGGCTCATCAGGCCGAGCATCAGCAGCGGGTAGGCACGTGGGCCGACCGGCTCATAGGAAAAGGGCGCCTGATACGGCCAGGCCATCAGCGCCAGACCGGCACAGACGAGCAGCAACAGCAGGGCGAAAAGCCGTTGAACGATCATGATCATGGTCATGTTCCTTCGTGAAGAGTGAAGGTGGTGGTATCAGGGACAAAGCCTTCGCGGGCAGAGACCCGCTCCCACAGGTCTGCACATTCTGAAACCTTGTGGGAGCGGGTCTCTGCC